>JBOHCW010000503.1:0-7149 GCA_050725375.1 Actinocrinis sp.
TCGAGTACCTGGTCGTTGATCACCGCCGCGGGCGTGATCGCCGTCCACAGATCGCCGACCGGCCGGGCCTCTCGCGAGTGCGCGTGCACGACCAGCGTCAGGCCCTCGCGGGCGAGCCGCACGGTCATCGCCTCGATGAGTTCCGCGATGGCCGCGCCTATCGGCCACTGCGGGATCAGGTGCAGCACCATGTCGCTGCGTCCGGCGCGCAGTGCGCGGGCTGGTGCGAACGGGGTGTAACCCAACTCCTCGGCCGCGGTCAGCACCCGCTGGCGGGTCTGCTCGGAGATGGACTGGTTCGGCGCGCCGTTGAGCACGTAGCTGACCGTCGCCCGGGACACGCCGCTGCGCTGCGCGACCTGTGCGCTCGTCACCCGGCGCTTGGCTTGCACGTTTCGTCCTTCGAGTCCTTCGAGTCCTGCGATGTCGGATGGTGACTGCCCGTCCGCCGGCAGGCTACAGTTCCGCCGTTCCACCATGGTTCCTGGCCGACGCGACGGCAAGCTACCGGACCATCACCGGCATGCAGGTCAACGGGATCTACGAGGGCTACCGCTGGTACGACCGGAACGGCGTGGCGCCGCTGTTCCCTTCGGCTGCGGGCTCTCGTACACCGACTCCCAGTATTCGAAGCTGAAGGTGGCCACCGCTAAGGGCGACCAGGGCCTGACCTCGTCGTTTGTGTCATTCGTCCAGCACCACATCTCCGTCCGGTCGCGAGCAGCAGACCAGCACGTTGCCCTCGGCCGGCGGTTCGAGCGGCTCAGGTGCGTACGCGACCGAGCCGGACAGGATAGGCGTGACGCAGGTGTGGCACACGCCGGTACGGCAGGAGAAGCGGGTCGGCACGTCGCAGGCCTCTGCGAGTTCCAGCAGCGACGAGGCCGAGTCGGACCAGCGCACGGACAGGCCGCTGCGCGCGAAGGTCACCAGCGGTCCGGACCCGGCCGGTCCCGGCGGCTGGTGCGGCGCGATGTGCGGCATGCTGTCCGCGGTCACGCCCGGATTGATCGGAGCGAGGGCGCCGAACAACTCGGTGTGGACGCGCGCGGCGTCGAGCCCGATCCCGGCCAGGGCCTCGCGGATGTCCGCCATGAACCGTTCCGGGCCGCAGATGTATGCGGACGCGTCTTTCGGCGGATGCAACTGCGCGAGCACGGCCGCGGAGAGGCGACCTGACCTCACGTCAGGATTCGGCGTCCTGACGAGAGTGGGCGCCTCAAGACTCGGCGCCGGGTCAGGCGAGGTGTGATAGACGAACGAGCGCGCGTTCGGCAGCGATCGGAGCAGACGCTGCGCCTCCTCGGCGAACGCCTGTTGTTCGGCATTGCGCGAGGTGTGCAGCCACCACACCTCGCGGTCGCTGTGCTCGGCGGCCAGTTCGTGCAGCATCGCGAGTACCGGTGTGACGCCGACGCCGGCGGACAGCAACAGCACCGGCTCGCTGCCGGGCGTGAGCACGAAATCGCCGCGCGGCGCGGCGACCTGGACCGTGGCCCCGGCCCGGAGTCTGGTGTGCACGTAGGTGCTGACCAGCCCCTCGCGCTTCACGCTGATCCGGTACGCGCCGCCACCCGGCGCGGACGAGAGCGAGTAGCTGCGCACCGGCGCCGGTTCGCCTTCCGCTCCCGCGCCCGGAATGCGCAAGGCCAGGTACTGGCCCGGTAGCGCCGCGGGCAGCCGTGAACCGTCGCCGGCGGCGAGATAGACGGACGTGATCGTCGAACTCTCCGGTATGACGCGTGCCACGCGAAGCTCCCGGAATCCTGCCCAGCCGGGCTCGACGCCGATCGGCGGCGCGGCATCCGTCACGACCCCGCCTCCGGCGAGCAGATCCTCGAAGGACTGGCGCCATCCGGGACTGAGCGCCGGGATGTCGACCGCGTTCTTCAGCCGCTCCGGATCGCGGTTCGGCAGGTAAAGCAGCGCGTCGATCTCCGCGACGGTCATCGCGTGCGGCCCGCGACGGGTGCGCACGATCTCGTCGCCGGCCTGCACCCGCCCCTCCTCGATGACTCGCAGGTAGAAGCCGGGGCGACGGTGCGAGACCAGCAGCGCGGGCAGTTGCGGCGCGCCGAGCCGCATGCCGACCCGGAAGCAGGTCACCCGCGGCTGGGTCACCTCGAACTGCGCCTCGCCGATCCGGTACCGGTCACCGATGCAGACCTCGTCGTCGGCCAGGCCCTCGACGGTGAAGTTCTCGCCGAACTGCCCGTACCCGCCCTCGTCCCGGCCGAGGAACCGGCGCCAGTACTCGATCGAACCGACCTGGTACACCAACACCGCGCGCTGCTCGCCGCCGTGACCGTTGAGATCGCCCTGGCCGTCGCCGTCCAGGTTCAGCCGACGCGCCATCCGCGGGCCGTCGACCGGGCTCTTCCAGATCCCGGTATGCACGACCTTCCCGTTCCAGGCCACGTCTTTCGGCATGCCGACGTTGACCGACACCAACGACGCCGCACCGGATGTCACGCTTGATGTCACGCTTGATGTCACCGTCCATCTCCTTCCCTCAGCTTCCACAGAGTGCGCCTTGCGTGCACGCGGACCGGTCAACGGCCTCGCGCGGCGAACGTCGTATCGACGGCGTGAACGGTGCCGCCGGGTTTGTTAGATTTCGCGAATGGCCACGTTTCGCGCCCTCGAATGCCTCGTCGCCCTCGTGGAAGCCCGGTCGGTGACCGGCGCCGCCGCGGCGTTGCACATGTCGCAGCCCGCGTTGTCGCATCAGATCGCGGCGCTGGAGCGGGAACTCAAGACGCCGGTCGTCGAGCGGCTGGGGCGTGGGGTGCGTGTCACGGCCGCCGGCATCGCCGCAGCGGACGAGGCACGTATCGCGCTGCGGGCCGCCGATCAGGCCGTCCGCGCCGGGCGCCGGGCCGGCGCGGGGGAGGGCGGCCGACTGCGGATCGCGTGCGCCGAGACGATGACCGCTTGGGTGCTCGTCCCGGTGCTGCGGCAGTGGCGGTCGCGCCGCTCCGAGGTCGTGCTCGATCTGAGCGAGCACACCAGCGCCGACCGGATGGTCGAGCTGATCGAGTCGGGCGCCGTGGATCTCGCGGTCGGCCCGCGCCCGTCGCCGACCCGTGAACGCGTCGAACTGCTCGGCGAGGAGGAGGTCGTGATCGTCGCCCCGACCGGTCATCCGTTCGCGGCCCTCGACGCGGTGTCCTTTGAACAACTCGCCGACGAGCCGTTCGTTCACTACACGCCGGACAACGGTCTGTTCGCCTGGGTGGATGAACTTGCCGCGCAACATCGCGTCGTGCTCGATCCCGTGCTGCGCACCAGAAGCCCGCGCACTGCCGCGCAGCTCGCGGCGGCCGGCATGGGCGTCGCGATCGTGCCCGTGTCCGCGCTGGCGTCGAAGCCGCCGGGCGTGGTGCGCCGCCTTGCGCCACAGGTGTATCGCGAAGTCGTCGCCGTGGTCGCCTCGCCGTCGGACGCCTTGGCCTCCCGGTTCGTCGCAGACCTGCGCAAGCGCGGCGTGCCGGCCACCGCGCCGATTCCCACGGCGCACTAACTGAGAACGCTGATAGTCCTTGGCAGTCTGACATCGCTCGGCGGGCCGGTGGCGGGCGAACATCAGGACTCGCCGCCGCTTTTCACCGGATGAGTCCGCCGGTAGTGCCGTGCGACGCGTGCGCGGTTGCCGCACACGTTGCTCGCGCACCACTGCCGACGCGCGGTCTCGGCGAGGAACAGCATCGAACAGGTCGGATCTGCACACCGTCGCAGCCTGTTAAGGCGCTCCGGTGACGAGAACAGGTCAATGATCTCGCGCGCGATGGCCGCCAATGCGGCGTTTCCCCCCTGCTCCCGATGCCAACGTGTCTCGCCGTGCCATGGACCGTCGCCGTGCCACGGGGAGTCCTCCCGGCTCGTGCCACTCTCGACATGGACGAGCCGCGGACTGGTCGGCACGGAAGCGGACGCCGCGTTGATGTCCTCGATCGAGGCCTCCAACGCGCTGCGCCGCTCCAGCTGCGAGTCGAGCAGATCGCGGATCGCGGCCCGCAGCCGCCGCGCTGCCGCCGGTTCCGGCCGCGCCGACCCGGGCAGCCGTGACAGCTGCAACTCCCACCACGCTTCGCCGCGCCCGGCCGGCTCCAGGAGGTCGGTCACCGGATCCTGCGCGAGCATCAGTGTGTCGGCGAGGTCCAGCGCGACCAGCGGCTCGCCGCCCATTGGCAGGCCGATCCGCTGGACTTCTTCGAGGCTCACTCCAATGCTCATGAAGCCATCGTACACATTAGTCGCTACAAGTTCCAGCATTTCAAGAAGTACTTGCGTCGATCGACTAATTCTTCTATGGTCAAACCAAACATTAGTCGGCAGGCGGCGCCAGCCGAGGCCAGGAAGGAGACGGTCATGGGGTTGTCATGGCAGCAGGGTCCGCTCGCGACCAAGGCGGTCGGCCGGTTTCTGACCGACCAACCGCTCCCGGAGCGGATGCTGTTCGCCGAGCCGCTGCGCAGGCGGATGCGCGTGCGGTTCGGCGGCGAATGGATCGCCGACAGCGAGGACGTCGTCCTGCTGCACGAGCCCGGCCACTACCCGGTCGCCTACTTCCCGCTCGCCGACGTGCGGCCGGGAGTGCTGCAGAAGACCGACCGCGTCACCGCGCACCGCGATCTCGGCTCGACGGAGTGGTTCACCGTCACTGCGGGTGCCGGCGCGGCCGAGCGTTCGGCGTGGCAGCACATCGACCTGCCCGACCACGCGGGCGAACTGCGCGACCGGGTCGCCTTCGCGTGGCGCGCGATGGACGCGTTCTACGAGGAAGAAGAGCGCATCGTCGGCCACGCCGCGGATCCGTACCACCGCAACGACATCCGCTCGACCAGCCGCCACCTCGTGGTGCGCGACGGCGAGCGCGTCATCGCCGACACGCGCCGGCCGGTCGTGTTGTACGAGTCCGGATTCGCGCCCCGCTGGTACGTCCCGCGCGAGGATGTGGACGAGAGCGCGCTCAGTCCGGTCGAGGGCCAGACCTTCTGCCCGTACAAGGGCCTGGCCAGCTACTACGACGTCGGCGACCGCGCCCGGGTGGCGTGGTCCTACCTGGACGCGTGGCCCGAGGTCGGTCGCGTGCGGGGACTGCTCTCGTTCGAGCAGGACAAGATCGAGGTCTATCTCGACGGCGAGCGACTCGGACTCGAACCCGGCCAGGCCGTTACGCCGCACGGCGTCGACCGAGGGCTCGACCCAGACGAGATCCTCGACCGGGACCGGGACCGCGACTGAATGAGCGCCGCGCCGTGGGCACACTCGCATGCGTCGTTTCTGCCCTTGCAGAACAAAAGCCGCATCGCTTGAAGCGCCGCACGGCGCACGGCCCGACCTAGGCTCGTTCACGGACTCTTCAAGGAGATCGGCATGACCGCGCCGTGCTGTTCGCCCTGGCGAACGCGTTCGTCACCGCCGTCTCACTCGCCGCGGACGGCGGCGGCGGGCCACTCGTCTGACCGGCTGACCGATCGCCACGGTCGTAGACCGACCGTCAACAGTCTGATGGACTGTCCACCGACCCGCGTAGCGACAGGAGCGCCCGTACCGTGAGTGGACCGCGCGAATACCTCAACATCAACGTGTACCTGCGTAACTCCGGCTATCACGAGTCGGCGTGGAAGATCTCGCCGCTCGACCCGGCGGTCGTGCTCGATCCCAGGCACTACGCGCAACTCGCGCACACGGCGGAGCGCGGCGCGCTGGACTCGATCTTCCTGCCGGACAGCCCCGGCGTGGCCGAGTTCCGCACCGAATACCTGCCCAGCTCCGGCCTCGATCCGCTGGAACTGCTCAGCGCGGTGGCGATGACCACCGAGCAGGTCGGCCTGATCGCGACAGTGTCCACGACGTACAACGCGCCGTGGGAGGTCGCCCGCAGGCTCGCCACCCTCGACTTCCTCAGCCGCGGCCGGGCCGGATGGAACATCGTCACCACCGTCGAACCGGCGGCGGCCGCCAACTTCGGCGACCTGCCGCATCCGCCGCACGACCGGCGCTACCAGCGCGCCGACGAGTTCGTCGAGGTGGTCCTGAAGCTCTGGGACGCCTGGGACGACGACGCCGCGACCCTCGACAAGGCGAGCGGCAGGTGGGCCGACCCGGCGAAACTGCACCCGCCGCGCCATCACGGCGAGCATTTCCAGGTCTCCGGCTACCTCACGTTCCCGCGCTCGCCGCAGGGCCATCCGTTCCTCACGCAGGCCGGCTCCTCCCCGGCGGGCGTCGGCCTGGCCGCGAAGTACGCCGACGCGGTCTTCACGCCGCAGAGCGACATCGAGAGCTCGCGCACGTTCCGGGACGAACTGCGAAAGAAGGCCGCCGCGGTCGGCCGCGACCCCGAGCACGTCAGGGTACTGCCGGGACTGTCATTCCTGATCGCGAGCACGGACGCCGAGGCGGCGGCCCTCAAGCAGCGGCTCGAAGACGCGGCCAGCGGCGAGTTCCGCTGGCGCAACCTGGCGAACCTGGCCGGCCTGGACTTCGCCACGATCGACCCGGACGCCCCGTTCCCGCCCAGCCTGCTCGACAGCGCGCCGAAGACGAGCTTCGGCGCCTCGATCTACCAGTTGGCCGCCGAGCGTCCCCAGACTTTCCGTGAAGTGGCCCTGCGCCTGTCCGCCCTCCCGGGCGGCCTGGACTTCACCGGCACGCCCGAGGGCATGGCCGACCTGATGACCGAGTGGTGGGAGGCCGGAGCCACCGACGGCTTCACGCTGATGCCGAACGTGCTGCCCGACCAGCTTGAGCTGTTCGTCGACCACGTCGTCCCGATCCTGCGGCGCCGGGGCATCGCGCGCACTGAATACGCGGGTCGGACCCTGCGCGACCACATCGGCCTCCCGAGGCCCGAGGCCAGGAGCGGCAACTGACCGCCCATGCGCCGCATCGCGGCGCGTAGTGGAATCGGCGCGCTTGAGGTCGCTGTCGATCGGGAGATCGCTGTCGGCTTACGCGGTGGCGGACTCGCCGGCCGCGTAGTCGGGGCCGGCCGGGCGGAAGCCGGAGCGGGCCGTGGCGGTGCGCAGGGCGCGGACGTGTTCGCGGGCCTCTTCGATGGTGCGGCTCAGGGCCGTGAGGTCCGGCGGTCCGTCGTGGCGGCGGTCGTTGATGAAGAATGTCGGGGTTCCGGCGACGCCG
>JBOHCW010000504.1:0-8991 GCA_050725375.1 Actinocrinis sp.
CGCGCCGTCTCGATCACCATGCACTGCAGGCCCAGGCACAGCCCGAGCGTCGGGATCTTGTGCTCGCGTGCGTACTTCGCCGTGTTGATCTTGCCTTCGATGCCGCGCACGCCGAAGCCGCCGGGGATGCAGACCGCGTCGACGTCCTTGAGCTGCTTCGCGGCGCCCGCGTCGGTCTCGCAGCTGTCCGACGCGACCCACTTGATCTTGACCCGCGCGTCGTTCGCGAAGCCGCCCGCGCGCAGCGCCTCGGTCACCGACAGGTAGGCGTCCGGCAGGTCGATGTACTTGCCGACCAGAGCGACCGTGACCTCGTCCTTGGGGCTGTGCACGCGGCGCAGCAGTTCGTCCCAGGCGTGCCAGTCCACGTCGCGGAAGGGCAGGTCCAGCCGGCGCACCACGTACGCGTCCAGGCCCTCGGCGTGCAGCACCTTGGGGATGTCGTAGATCGACGGGGCGTCGGCCGCGGTCGCGACCGCATCCTCGTCCACGTCGCACATCAGCGAGATCTTGCGCTTGATCGAGTCCGGGATCGGCCGGTCCGCGCGGCAGACGATCGCGTCCGGCTGGATGCCGATCGAGCGCAGCGCGGCCACCGAGTGCTGGGTCGGCTTGGTCTTGAGCTCCCCGGACGGGCCGAGGTAGGGCACCAGCGAGATGTGCAGGAAGAAGCAGTTGCCGCGGCCGATCTCGTGGCGCACCTGCCGCGCGGCCTCCAGGAACGGCAGCGACTCGATGTCGCCGACCGTGCCGCCGATCTCGGTGATCACGATGTCGACCGGCGCGCCGTCCACCTCGACCGCGTCCATCGCCAGGATGCGCGCCTTGATCTCGTTGGTGATGTGCGGGATGACCTGCACCGTGTCGCCCAGGTACTCGCCGCGCCGCTCCTTGGCGATCACCGAGGAGTACACCTGGCCGGTGGTCACGTTGGCGAAGCCGTGCAGGTCGGTGTCGAGGACGCGCTCGTAGTGGCCGATGTCCAGGTCGGTCTCGGCGCCGTCGTCGGTGACGAACACCTCGCCGTGCTGGAACGGGTTCATCGTGCCCGGGTCCACGTTGAGATACGGGTCCAGCTTCTGCATCGTCACCCGCAGGCCGCGCGCCTTGAGCAGCGCGCCCAGGCTGGAGGCGGTCAGCCCCTTGCCGAGCGAGGACGCGACGCCCCCGGTGACGAACAGATGCTTGGTCGGGCGTCCGGTCGATTTCTTCGCGGCGGCGGAAAAGCTGGGCACTGCCAACGTGGGGCTCCCGTGGTCGTAACGAACGCTTGGCCGGGTGGGGAACGGCCGGTCATCCACGGGCTACCAGCTTAACAGGCGATTACCGCCACGCTGGTAATCCGCCCGGGTGCATCGTGTCCGTCCGGGCACAGTTGTCCCAGCAGGTGGACGCGATCTGCTCGCAATTGGCGGCGGCGGCCGCCGCGTCGCTAGGCTGACCAGGACGGATTCGGCGGACAGGGAGGTGGCCGTGATGGCGGTGCGGGCGGTGCGCGGAGCGGTGCAGGTGGACGCCGACGAGCGCGGACTGGTGCTCAAGGCGACCATGGAGCTGGTGACCGCGCTGCTTGAGGCGAACGGCCTGGCCGCGGACGACGTGATCTCGATGATCTTCACGGTCACCCCGGACCTGACCAGCGAGTTCCCCGCGCTGGCGGCCCGTGAGCTGGGGCTGACGGACACGCCGCTGCTGTGCTGTTCCGAGATCCCGGTGCCGGGCGCGCTGCCCCGGGTGGTGCGGATCCTGGCGCACGTGGACACTTTGCGTGCGAAGCGTGAGATCCAGCACGTGTACCTCGGCGGCGCGGTGGCGTTGCGTCGGGACATCGCGCAGTAGCGCTGGCGGCACGCGCAGGCGCGTACATAAGGAGCAGCGGGATGCGTACAGCCGCGGTCGTCGGGACCGGCTTGATAGGTACATCGGTGGCGCTTGCCCTTACCGGGCGCGGCGTGACCGTGTATCTCGCCGACCGCGACGAGTCGGCTGTGCGCACCGCGGCGTCGCTCGGCGCCGGGCAGAACGTCGAGCCGCCGGAGCAGGTCGATCTCGCCGTCATCGCGGTGCCGCCGGCGCATGTCGCGATCGCACTTGAAGACGCTCAGCGGCGCGGGCTGGCCGCTACGTACACGGATGTCGCATCCGTGAAGTCGCGCCCGCAGAGTGACGCCGCCGCACAGGGCGTCGACGCGACGACCTACATCGGCGGGCATCCGTTGGCCGGCCGTGAGGTCGCTGGGCCGCTTGGCGCGCGCGCCGACCTGTTCGACGGACGCCCTTGGGTACTCACGCCGACGGCGAACACCGGGCGTGAGGCGCTCAACCGTGCCTTAGAGATGATCTCGCTGTGCGGCGCGGTGCCTGTGGTGATGGACGCCGCGGACCATGACCACGCCGTCGCCCTGATCTCGCACACGCCTCATCTGGTCGCCGCGCTCATGGCGGCGCGATTGGAACACGCATCCGAGGACGCGGCGCGGATCGCCGGACCGGGCGTGCGTGACGTGACGCGCATCGCCGGAGGCGATCCGGGCCTGTGGGAGGAGATCCTCACGGCCAACGCGACCGCGGTCGCGGATGTGCTGGAGGATTACGCGACCGACCTGTCCAAGGTGGTTTCGTCGCTGCGGTCGCTGGCGGCCGAGGACGCCGTCAAGCGCTCGACGGGACGCGCCGGCCTGCTCGACCTGCTGCGTCGCGGCAACGCCGGCCAGGCGCGCATCCCCGGCAAGCACGGCGCGCCGCGCGCCGTGTACTCGGCCGTGCAGGTTGTCATCAGCGACGCTCCGGGCGAACTGGCGCGGCTGTTCGCGGCGGTCGGCGCGGCCGGAGTCAACATCGAGGACATTCAGATCGAACACTCGCCCGGCCAGACGGTCGGCCTGGTCACGCTGCAGGTCGCGCCGGACGCGGCAGCCGACCTGGCCGCACGGCTGGGTGAGCGCGGTTGGGCCGTGCGCAGTTAGGTGCGAACTTGCCTTAAGCACGCGTGTCAGCCCTACCGCCGAACCCGCTGCGTTATCGCCAGCGGCTGACATACCGTCAGCACCGATACCCTTTTCCCGGCGGATGGTGACTGAGGAGAGAAACGTGGTGCCCAGGTGACTGGCAAGGCGATCGTGGTCGCGGTGGACGGTCCATCCGGCTCCGGCAAGTCGAGCGTCTCCAAGGGCGTCGCGCGCAGGCTCGGCCTGCGCTACCTCGACACCGGCGCCCAATACCGTGCGATGACCTGGTGGATGCTGGCCAACGGCGTGGACGTCGCCGACCGACAGGCCGTCGCCGCGGCCTGCGGCAAACCGGCCATCGACTCCGGCACCGACCCGGACGCGCCGACCATCCGGGTCGACGGCGCCGACGTGGCCGCGCAGATCCGCGCCGCCGAGGTCACCGCCGCCGTGTCGGCGGTCGCCGGCGTCCAACCGGTGCGCGACCGGCTTATCGCGCTGCAGCGCTCGATCATCGCTGGCGCGCTGGCCGGGTCCGGCGGCGTCGTCGCCGAGGGCCGCGACATAGCGGACGTGGTCTACCCGGCCGCGCAGGCCAAGATCTTCCTCACCGCCTCCGCCGAGGCCCGCGCGAGCCGCCGCAACGCCGAACTGGGCGTGGCGGACGACGGCGAGAGTGACGGCGACGGGGCCGATCCGGACGTCGCCGACCCGTCCCGGGTCGGCGCCACGCTCGCCGACCTGGCTCGCCGTGACGCCGAGGACGCCAAGACCACCCGCCCGCACGAGGCCGCACCCGGCGCGGTCGTCGTGGACGCGACGCGCCTGACGCTGGATCAGGTGATCGACCGCGTCGTCGAAGTCGTCGAGAACGGCGCGCACGCGGACGGCGCCGTGAAGGGCGTACTGCGGTGACCTCGCCTGTGAATCAGCCGGCCCGCTCCGCCGTGGCCTCGGCCGCCCCGGCCCCGCGCGGCGCCCGGCGCGCCCGCCGGATCGGCCCGTTCGTGCTGCGCCCGTTCTGGAAGATCGTGCTGCACGGCGCCGAGAACGTTCCCGCGACCGGCCCGGTGATCCTGGCCGGCAACCACTCCGGCTTCCTGGACGGCCCGCTGCTGGTGGGCCTCTCGCCGCGGCCGGTGCACTTCATGGTCAAGCGGGAGATGTTCCGCGGGGCGGTCGGCCGGGCGCTGCACTGGCTCGGCCAGATCAAGGTGGACCGCGAGGGGACCGACCGCGCCGCGATCCTCGCCGCGCTCGGCGCGTTGGAACAAGGCGGCGTGCTCGGCGTGTTCCCCGAAGGCACGCGTTCGGCGGACGACTTCATCACCATGCACAATGGTTTGGCGTATTTCGCGCTGCGCTCGGGTGCGCCCGTGGTGCCGGTCGCGTGCCTGGGCTCGGGAACACGCGGTACGACGGCCGGGTCGCTACCGCGGCTGCGCGCCCGGCTCGACGTGGTCTACGGCGCACCGGTCGTGCTTGAGCGCGGCTCCGGGCGTAAGGCGGTAGCGGCTGCGAGTGAGCAGCTGCGTGATGTGTTGCGTGCTCATATAGAGCACGCGCGCGTCCTTACCGGCCGCGTAGACGACACGGCGCCACGTGCGGTGGAACAGGCGCAGCCTCAAGCGCCGCAGCAGGCGGGCGACGCGAGCGCGGTCGCCGAATAGCGCGAAGCGCACCGAAAGCAGACGTAGTAGTTAGCTGATAGGACGAACTGGCATGAGTGTGGACCACGACGCGTACGACGACGACGATCTCGACGCGCCGTTCGACCCGAGCGAGTTCGTCGACGAGTTCGGCAACGCCGAGCCGCTGTCCGACCTGCTCGGCGAGGACCGGGACGAGGCCGGCGCGAGCGCCGTGCTGCCGGTGCTGGCGATTGTGGGCCGGCCGAACGTCGGCAAGTCGACCCTGGTCAACCGGATCCTGGGCCGGCGCGAGGCCGTGGTGCAGGACGTGCCGGGCGTCACCCGCGACCGGGTGTACTACGAGGCGAACTGGGTCGGGCGCCGGTTCACCGTCGTGGACACCGGCGGCTGGGAGGTCGATGTCGAGGGCATGGACGCGCGGGTCGCCGAGCAGGCCGAGATCGCGGTCGAGCTGGCCGACGCGGTCGTGCTCGTGGTCGACGCGACCGTCGGCATGACCAACACCGACGAGGCGTTCGTGCGCGTGCTGCGGCGCACCAGGAAGCCGGTCATCCTGGCCGCGAACAAGGTGGACAACCAGCAGCAGGAGATGGAGGCCGCCGCGCTCTGGTCGCTCGGCCTGGGCGAGCCGCACGCGATCTCCGCGATGCACGGGCGCGGCAGCGGCGATCTGCTGGACGCCGTGCTCGACGCGCTGCCCGAGCCGCCGGCCGAGGGCGCCGGAGGCGGCGGACTGGGCGGTCCGCGCCGGATCGCGCTGGTGGGCAAGCCGAACGTCGGCAAGTCCTCGCTGCTCAACAAGCTGGCCGGCGAGGAGCGCGTCGTGGTCGACTCGGTCGCCGGCACCACCCGCGACCCGGTGGACGAACTGGTCGAGCTGGGCGGCAAGACCTGGCGTTTCGTGGACACCGCGGGTATTCGCCGCCGCGTGCACCAGACCTACGGCGCCGACTTCTACGCCTCGCTGCGCACCGCCGCGGCGATCGAGAAGGCCGAGATCGCGGTGGTGCTGATCGACGCGAGCGAGCGGCTGGCCGAGCAGGACGCACGCATCCTCGGCAAGGTGATCGAGACCGGCCGCGGCCTGGTGCTGGCGTTCAACAAGTGGGACCTGCTCGACGAGGAGCGCCGCCACTACCTGGAGCGCGAGATCGAACAGGATCTCGCGCAGGTGACCTGGGCGCCGCGGGTGAACATCTCCGCGCAGACCGGCCGGCACATGGAGAAGCTGGTCCCGGCGATCGAGACGGCGCTGGAGGGCTGGGAGACCCGCATTCCGACCGGGAAGCTGAACGCGTTCCTCGGCAACCTCGTCGCCGAGCACCCGCACCCGGTGCGCGGCGGAAAGCAGCCGCGCATCCTGTTCGGCACCCAGATCGGCAGCCGTCCGCCGCGCTTCGTTCTGTTCGCCTCGGGGTTCCTTGAGGCGGGCTACCGGCGCTTTATCGAGCGGCGGCTGCGTGAGGAGTTCGGCTTCGCCGGCTCGCCGATCGAGATCTCGGTGCGCGTGCGCGAGAAGCGCTCGCGGACGAAGAAGTAGTAGCGGCACAACGGTCGGCCCCCTGATCGCGGGGCCGACCGTTGACGTATCAGCTGACGGATTACTGCGTCAGAGTGAATCAGTACGCCGGAGCGAGTCAGTACGCCAGCGTGAAGCGGCGCCCGACGTGCTTGCGCTGCTCGGCCTCGTCGATCAGTGCCACCGCGAAGTCCTCGGCCGAGATGAAACTGGTGCCGTCCGCGTCCCGGACCACCTCGTCGCCGCCGAGCCGGAAGGTGCCGGTGCGCTCGCGCGGCGCGATCACCTCGGCCGGGCTCAGGTAGGTCCAGCTGAGGTCGGACACCCCGCGCAGCGTTTCGAGCGCCGCGGCGTGCGCCGACGCCTCCGGCTTGTAGAGGTCCGAGAAGTCGGGCAGGTCCAGCAGTCGGGTGCCCGGGGCGGTGAGCAGGCTGCCCGCGCCGCCGACCAGTACGAGGTACGGCGCCCGGTCGCCGAGGGAGCGCAGCGCTTCGAGCAGGCTGGCGATCATCGCGGCGGTGGTGACCGCCGGATCGGTGCCCGGGTCGCGCAGCGCGACCGCGCCGATCAGCACGTCGGCGCCGGCGGCGGCCTTCGCGACCGTCGCCGGGTCCTTCACGTCGCCGGACTGCACGGTCAGGTTCGGGTGCCGCTCGGTCACCTTCGCCGGGTCGCGCACCACCGCCGTGACGTGGTGCCCCCGCTCCAGCGCCTCGCGCGTAGCCCGTTGCCCGACCATTCCGCTGGCGCCGAAGATCACGATGTCGGCCATACCTGGTAGCTCTCCTAGCTGATCGAATCTGCTTGTCTGATCTGCCTACCGCGATGTACCACCAGCGACTTTAAACGGTGCAGACCCCGTCCGCACAAGCCTCGCCGTCGCTGTCGCCGTCGCCGTCGCTGTGGTCGTGGTCGTGGTCGTGCTCGTGCTCGTGCTCGTGGGCGTGCTTATGGGCGTGCTCGCCCTCCTGCCCCGACGCGTGGCCGGCTTCGTCCAGCTCAGCCGCAAGCTCTTCGAGCACCTGCAGGAACGCGCTGGTCTCCTGTGCGCCGGACACGGCCCACTTATCTTCGAACACGAAGGTCGGCACGGAACTGATACCGAGCGCCTGCGCCTCGGCGATCTCCGCAAGCACGTCCTTGGTGCCGTCGTCCGACGCCAGGTACGAAGCGGCGCGTTCACGGTCGATGCCGACCGACGCCGCGAGGTCGACCAGTTGTCCGTGATCGCCCACGTCGCCGCCCTCTGCGAAGCGCGCTGCGAAAAGCTTCTCCTTCAGCTGCACCTGGACCGCACTGCCGTACTCCGTGCGCGCGAGGTGCAGCAGTCGGTGCCCGTCGAGCGTGTTCACGTGCAGCGCGGCGTCAAAGTCGAACGTGATGCCCTCACCTGCGCCGAGCTTCGCGACGCGCGCGTCCATCTGCGCGGAATTCGGGCCGTACTTGCTGTCCAGGTACGCGCGGTGCGACGAGGCGACCGTCGGCGCGCTCGGGTCGAGCTGGAACGGCCGATAGACCACCTCGACGTCGGCGGCCTGCGGAAAGGCAGACAGGGCGCGCTCGAACCGGTGCTTGCCGATGTAACACCACGGGCAGGCGATATCGCTGTAGACCTCTACCTTCATGTCCGCACCAACAGAAATCAGCCCCGAGATATTTCCTGACTGCGCAGGTATCTTAGCCGTCACCGCCGTGACGCCGGTCATATGATCGCCGAGTGCACACGAACGACGAGCGGCAGACGATCCGGGCGGAACGCGTCAGCGGATCGGATGGCGCCGCCCTCGCCGCGGTCGCCGAGCTGCTCGTCGCCGCGGCCCGCCGCGGCGAAGCGCTCGGACTGAGCGATGACCTGACCGTCGGTCAGTATCAGGAATCCCTCGACCGGTTCATGGCGCGGGTGGCGACCGGCGACGCCGGCCTCGTCGTCGTCCGCGACGACAACGACAAACCCGACGGTGATCCGGAGCCCGCGCGGATCCTGGGCACCGCACAATGGGCCCGCAGCCCGTACCCCACCCGCCGCGTCCTCGCCGAACTGGACCGCGTCGTCGTACATCCGGATGCGCGCGGCAAGGGCATCGGCGAAGCGCTAGTCGACGCGGCCGTCACAGACGCGCGTGCGGCCGGTATCGAGGTCCTGATGCTTGAGGCGAGAGGCAACAATCACGGCGCGCTTGCCCTATACGCGCGCATCGGCTTCCGCCGTGCTGGGCTGATGCGCAACGTGGTCGCGATCGGCGCGGCGCGCCACGACATGGTGCTGATGGCCCGAGAACTGGGCCGCCCCGCGAATGTGGACCTGCTCGGCGAGCTGCCGGTCGGCCGCGGTGCCAGCCTCGGCCGAGACGTGTCGCAGGGCACAGACTGGCAGATCAGCGACCGACTGCTCCTGTCCGTGCCCACGGTCCGCGACGCCGACGCGTACTTCGCGATCCACGGCGACCTGGCGACCAACGTGCACAATCCGTCCGGCCCCATGGTCGACCCCAAGGCGGCGCTCCCGATGCTGGAGCTGTGGAACCGCCACTGGCGCGAGGATGGCTTCGGCTACTGGACCGTCCGCGCCCCCGACTCCGGCCGCATCCTGGGCTTCGGCGGCGTACGCCCCGCCCTGCGCGACGAGGATTTCGTCAATTTGTACTACAGGTTCCGGCCCGAGGCCTGGGGCAATGGCTATGCCACCGAAGTCGGCCGCGCCGCTTTGGCCTTAGCCGCCAAGGTGTCCCCAGGCACCGTCGTGGCCGCCCTGATCCGCCCCCGCAACGAACCCTCGATCCGCGTCGCCGAACGCCTGGGCCTGCGCCTGGAGGGCGAGGTCCAGCGCCAGCTCGGCATGTACCTGCGGTACGTCATCGTCCCCGAGCTGTAG
>JBOHCW010000505.1:0-2410 GCA_050725375.1 Actinocrinis sp.
GCCGAACGGCCCGTGCAGCACCGGGTTCGACGAGTCGCTGATCGCCTTCGGATAGTCGTTGCCGATGTCCTTGAGGTCGATGCCGAACCCGAACGGGTCGGTGCTGTCGACGCTGTTGTTCGTCATCAGGTCATTGACGACCTTGTCGGAGTCGGAGCCGTCGTTGTTCCGGTCGCTTCCGTTGTGGTCGACGATGATGAACAGCCCGCCGCCGTTCTGCACGAACTTCATGACGGCGGTCTTCTCGGCGGCGGTGAGCAGCACGTTGGGCTCGGGCAGCACGAGCTCGTCGAAGTTGCTCAGGTCCTGCGCGTTGGAGGTGCTGCCGTAGGTGATGGTCGCGGCGTTGGTCTTCAGGCTGTAGCCGCCCGTCTTCTGCAGGGCCACGCCCCACGAGGACAGGGCGCCGGTCCAGTCGGTCTCCTTGCTCGGCGAGGGGTTCTGCGTCAGCGGGTCCGGGATGCCGGTGCCGATGATCCAGTCGGCGTTGCCGGCCGTCTCGGCCTTGCTGTCGTCGAACAGGATGCGCGGCTTCGCGGTCGCCGCGGCAGCGTGCGGCGAGAGCGAGAGGGCGGCTGCGCCGGCGCCGAGGACCAGCGCGGTGGCGGCCGCGGCGGCCATCGCCGGCTTGAGGCGGTGGTGGGGAATAGGCGAGCGCGGCATGGAGTGGGTCTCCTTCTGTAGCGCGTCACGTGACGGTTCGAGTATGGATTCGGCCGCGGCCGCGCGCTACGAACCGCAGGTGAAAATCTGTGGAAACCTTCCCGGACCTGGACATTCTTGATAACTTGAACGGCTGGCCCCGCACATACCGTCCGTTCAGAGCACTGAGAACCGGCCCCGGTGTCCCCTTCGACAGGACAGCGGTGCCGACTCGCGGCAGGATGGCGGTATGGGCGCTGACAACGGGGTACCGGCTGACGGCCGAGCCGGAGCTGAAACCGGAACTGGACTGGGTGCCGGGACTGAATCCGGAACCGCAACCGGAACCGGAACCACAGCAGGTGCACAAGCCGCGGTCGCCGGGGCGAACAGGCTGACGGCCCGCTGGGCGCGAACGTGCGGCGGCGATAGCACGGTGCTGTCCGGCGCGTGCGTATGGCCGCTGCTCGCCGCGCTGTCCGACGGCGCAAGCGGAATGACCCGAGACGAGTTGGCCACCGTAGTCGGTCTACCGGCGGACGCAGCTTTAGACGCCGGGCGTGACCTGCTGCGAGTGCTCGATCAGAGCCCGGCAGTACGCACCGCGCTCGGCCTGTGGACGTCCGCACGCGTCGAGGTCAACGAACAATGGACCGCGCGCCTGCCACAAACCGCGCACGGCGTGCTCGACCGCGACCCCGCGCGCGCGAAGGCAGCGCTCGACGCGTGGGTCGAGAAGGAAACCGACGGACTGCTGCACGAAATGCCGGTTGCGATAGATGCCGAGACCCTGTTGGTCCTCGCC
This sequence comes from Actinocrinis sp., assembly GCA_050725375.1. Lineage (GTDB taxonomy): Bacteria > Actinomycetota > Actinomycetes > Streptomycetales > Catenulisporaceae > Actinocrinis. The sequence goes on from JBOHCW010000505.1 coordinate 1,448, forward strand.
GCCACGCTGACCGTGCGCACGAAATGGGAGCGCGAGTTCGCGCCGGTTCGGACCGACGGCGCGGGCTTGTGGCAGGGTCGGGTATTGGTCGGACTGCGCCGGACGACGGACGTGTCAGACCTGCGCGTCGCCACCACCGCCGAGAGCGGACCGGTCACACTGGCGACCGTGCGGGGCCAGGACGAGATCGACGTCGTCCTCGCGCTCGGCGGGCCTGACGCCCGGGCCGGCGACGTCCTCGCCACGGCGATAGCGTCCAGCGGGCTGTACACCGAGCCGGGCACCGATAACGGCGTCCAGATCACCGCGGTGAATCTGGACGGCGACGAGCCCGGTCCCGGTCTGACGGTCCGTGAGATCCACTCGCTCGGCCGGACGCCGACCGCGACGCTCAACACGGTAGCCTTCCACGTCGACGCGCACCACGACCTGCTCGAACACGCCGACCTGTTCGGCCTCAAGACGGCGACCGATCGCAGTCAGGGCCACTTCCCCGGCATCAGCACGACGCCGCCGCTGTGCGTTCAGCGTGCGGCCCAGGACGCGATGGCCGTATTCTCCGCAACGGGCTTCGTCGCGGCGGCGGTGACCGCCGTGTCGGCAGTGGCGAGCGCGGCGATGTCCATGAGCACGACCAGGCACCTGACCGCGTCGTTCGACCGGCCCTTCGGCTTCGTGGCAGTGCACCGACCGACAGGACTCGTACTCGTCTCCGGCTGGGTAACCGACCCGGACGACTACCCGCGATAGACAGCGAACATCTCTCGTCCGGGATGATCGTCCGGGCCGCAGGACATACGGGTGACTGAGCCGTCGACCGAGGTGCGGGCCGATGACGTCCCCGGTCGTACGAGGACACCGGCCGTCAGATATCAGGACCCTGTGTCTACTAGAGACGGACAACGCCAGCCGCACTCCGCTGGCCGCACCGGGGAGCGGGGAGCGGGGACACTCGTACCGCGA
>JBOHCW010000506.1:0-9445 GCA_050725375.1 Actinocrinis sp.
CGGCCGCGTCGTCCGACGCCGCCTCGGCCGCCGCCGAGTCCGCCTCGCCGCTGCTGTGGCGCCAGCCGGAGCGGCTGGGCGCACCACCGGTCGACGGCCTGCACCTGACCTACGGCGACGACCCGGCGCGTGAGATGTACGTGTCCTGGTCCACGGTCAACCCGATCGCCAAGCCGCGTGTGCGTTACGGCACGCCGGACGGCGGTTACGGCCAGGAGGTCAAGGCGCGGACGCGTACGTATATTGACGCCGCGAGCAGCCGCGAGGTGTACGTCTACCACGCGCTGTTACAGCACCTGCGCCCCGACACGACGTACATCTACGCCGCCCTGGGCGACGGCGTGCTGCCGGACGCAGGCACCTTCTGCACCGCGCCGAGCGGCCGTGCGCCCTTCACCTTCACCAGCTTCGGCGACCAGTCGGTGCCGAGCGTCGGCTGGCTGCCCGGCTCCGGCTCGTACACCGCCGGCATCACCGGCCTGGCCTCCCCGGCCGCGGCCGACATCGTCGGCGGCATCGAGCAGATCCGGCCGCTGTTCCACCTGCTCAACGGCGACCTGTGCTACGCGAACCTGACCACCGACCGGGTGCGCACCTGGAACTCGTTCTTCGCCAACAACACCCGCTCGACCCGCTACCGGCCGTGGATGCCGGCCGCCGGCAACCACGAGAACGAGAAGGGCAACGGCCCGATCGGCTACGACGCCTACCAGACCCGCTTCGCGCTGCCGGCGAACAACTCGGCCGACTGGAACGGCCTGTGGTACGCGTTCACCGTCGGCAGTGTGCGCGTGATCGTGCTGCAGAACGACGACATCGCGCTGCAGGACGGCGGCGACTCGTACGTCAACGGCTACAGCGGCGGCGAGCAGCGCGCCTGGGCGCGGAAGCAGTTGGCGGCGGCGCGCGCGTCCGAGCAGATCGACTGGGTCGTCGTGTGCATGCACCAGGTCATGGTCAGCTCCTCCGACGCCAACGGCGCCGACCTGGGCCTGCGCCAGACCTGGGGCCCGCTGTTCGACGAGTACGAGGTCGACCTGGTGCTGTGCGGCCACGAGCACGACTACGAGCGCTCGCTCGCGGTGCGCGGCGTGGTCTCCGGCTCCGAGACGCTGACCCCGAATCCGGTCTCCTCGGCGACTGACGACATCGACACGTCCAAGGGCACGGTGCACATGGTGCTCGGCGGCGGCGGCACCAACTCGCCGTCGAACGCGAAGTTCTTCACCGACGGCACCGGCAAGGTGCTCACCGGGGTCGGCGCGGTCGGCTCGAACGGCAAGAAGACCCCGACATACGTGTTCGAGCAGGCGGTCTGGTCCGGTTTCCGCGACTTGACCCATCCGTACGGCTTCGCCGCGTTCGAGGTGGACCCGGGCAGCCGGCCCGGCGGGCAGACCAGCATCCGGGTCACCTACTACACGGTGGCGCAGCCGGACGGCGCCGTCGCGCCGCTGGAGAGCTTCACCATCCACCGCCGCCGCTCCGACGGCTGACGTCCGCGCCGGGCCGCGTCGTCCGCAGCCGATTCAGCGTCCTGTGGCCGATGAGCCACCGGGCACAGGACGCTGATGTGCTCGCCTTGTCAGGTGCCTTGTGCCAACGGCCGGTCCCGCCTCACCTGATCCGGATCGGCCAGCCCGGCTCGGCCTTGAACGGCTCGCCGCGCTGTGCCTTGTACGCGGCGAAGTCCGCCTCCGAGGCTTCCCGCCACGCGCGCTGCTGCACCTGCAGGTCGGCCAGGTTCGCCTCGGCCAGCTCCGGGAACCGCGCGGCCTGCGCGCGCGCCACGTCCATCGCCGCGACCGCGTCGGCGCACGCGTCGTGTGCGTTCTCGATGCCCACCCCGTAGTGCGCGCACTGCGCCTCCAGGGTCCGGCTGCCCTTGCGGAACTTGTCCAGCGTGCGGTCGATGATCAGCGGGTCCACGATCGGGGCCACCTCGCGCACCCGGTCGCGCAGGGCCTTGAGGCCGTGCCGGTCCAGCTCGGCTTCCAGCAGGGTCAGGTCGAACGGGGCGTTGAACACCACCAGCGGCCGGCCCGCGTTCAGGTGCTCGGCCAGCAGTTCGGCGATCCGCTCCAGCGCCTCGGCCGGCCGCGTGCCGTGCGCCCGGGCCTGCTCGGTGCTGATGCCGTGCACCGCCGCGGCCTCCGCCGGGATCTCCACGCCCGGGTCGACCAGGAACTCGTGGCGCGTGCCGGCGGTGGTGACGAAGGCCGCTGAGACCAGCCGCGCGGCGAACGGGTCGGTGCCGGTGGTCTCGCAGTCGTACGAGCCGAGCAGCCCGGTGTGCCAGCCCGGAGCCGGATCGGGCAGGCAGCCCTCGTGGTAGACGGACCAGGAGCTCAGTTCGCGGCGCAGTTGACCATGCTGCTCCGTCACCGTCTCCCCGCAGGTCTTGCACGCTCCGGCGTACCGGTTCGGCGCCATGGCCGCCACCGACCTCTCCACTTGACTGACCATCACGATAGGCGACGGCACCGACAACACAGCGCCAGCGGTTAGGCTGGTCCCTTACAAGGGCACCGATGGGCGGCGAGGTGCCCGCCGAGGCCCCGGCCGCCCTTTCACACAGCGAGGATCTGACGGCGCCGTGTTCGACACGCTTTCCGACCGGTTGGCAGCGACATTCAAGTCACTGCGCGGCAAGGGCCGCCTGTCCGAACAGGACATCGACGCCACCGCCCGCGAGATCCGGATCGCGCTGCTTGAGGCCGACGTGGCCCTGCCCGCGGTGCGCCAGTTCGTCGCCGCGGTCAAGCAGCGCGCCCTCGGCGCCGAGGTCTCCCAGGCGCTGAACCCGGCCCAGCAGGTCGTCAAGATCGTCAACGAGGAGCTCGTCGCGATCCTCGGCGGCGAGACCCGGCGCATCCGGTTCGCCAAGCGCCCGCCGACCGTGATCATGCTGGCCGGCCTGCAGGGTTCCGGCAAGACCACGCTGGCGGGCAAGCTCGGCCACTGGCTCAAGGAGCAGGGCCACGCGCCGCTGCTGGTCGCCGCGGACCTGCAGCGGCCCAACGCGGTCACCCAGCTGCAGGTGGTCGGCGAGCGGGCCGGGGTGACGGTGTACGCGCCCGAACCCGGCAACGGGGTCGGCAACCCGGTCAAGGTCGCGCAGGACTCGATCACCTTCGCGCGCGAGAAGATGCACGACGTCGTCGTCGTGGACACCGCCGGCCGCCTGGGCATCGACCAGGAGCTGATGAAGCAGGCCGCGGACATCCGCGACGCGGTCTCCCCGGACGAGATCCTCTTCGTCGTCGACGCGATGATCGGCCAGGACGCGGTGACCACCGCGCAGGCCTTCCTCGACGGCGTCGGCTTCGACGGGGTGGTGCTGACCAAGCTCGACGGCGACGCGCGCGGCGGCGCGGCCCTGTCGGTGGCCCAGATGACCGGCCGCCAGGTGATGTTCGCCTCCAACGGCGAGAAGCTGGCGGACTTCGACCTCTTCCACCCGGACCGGATGGCCTCCCGGATCCTGGGCATGGGCGACGTGCTCTCGCTGATCGAGCAGGCCGAGCGCACGTTCGACGCCGAGCAGACCGAGCAGATGGCCCGCAAGATCATGGGGGGCGACCAGTTCACGCTGGACGACTTCCTGGCGCAGATGGAGCAGCTGCGCAAGATGGGCTCGCTGCAGAAGATCCTCGGCATGCTGCCCGGCATGGCCGAGATGCGCCAGCAGCTCAGCTCGATCGACGAGAAGGAGATCGACCGGGTCAGCGCGATCATCAAGTCGATGACCCCGGCCGAGCGCACGGACCCGAAGATTCTCAACGGCTCGCGCCGTGCCCGTATCGCGCGCGGCTCCGGCGTGACCGTCTCCGCCGTCAACAACCTGGTCGACCGGTTCTTCGAGGCGCAGAAGGCGATGCGCTCGATGAGCCGCAACGGCATCCCCGGAATGCCGGGGGTGCCCGGTTTCGGCCCCGGCGGCGGACGGCGCATGTCGGCCAAGGCCAAGGCCAACGCGCAGGCGGCGAAGAAGAAGAACAAGAGCCGCTCCGGCAACCCGGTCAAGCGCGCCGCCGAGGAGCAGGCGCGCGCCCAGCGCGCCGCCGCCGGGCCGGCCGCGCCCGCGCTGCCCCAGGCCGCCCAGGACTTCGAGCTGCCCGACGAGTTCAAGAAGCTGCTCGGCTGACCCGTTCACCCGGACATTCCCGCGAGTGGTCATCGGCACCCCTCGCGGTCTGGCAGAATGGCAGGTCGAGTACTCGGATCGTGCGGCCCCTCTCTCCGCCCGGTTCCGCGTCCGCAGGGAGGCCGGAAACCGCAATTCCCCACGCGGCGGCTCGGCTACCCGACCGAATTGAGAATCCAGGAGATCCCACTCCCGTGGCAGTCAAGATCAAGCTGAAGCGTCTGGGCAAGATCCGCACGCCGCAGTACCGCATCGTCATCGCCGACGCCCGCACCAAGCGGGACGGCCGCGCGATCGAGGAGATCGGCAAGTACCACCCGAAGGAGGACCCGTCCTTCATCGAGGTGAAGTCGGACCGCGTGCAGTACTGGCTCGGCGTCGGCGCGCAGCCGACCGAGTCGGTCACCGCGATCCTCAAGGTCACCGGCGACTGGCAGAAGTTCAAGGGCCTGCCCGCCCCGCCGCCCATGAAGGTCGCCGCGGCGAAGGCCGACCGCAGGGCGCTGTTCGAGGCCGCCGCCAGGGAGGCCGAGAGCGAGCCCAAGGCCGCGACCACCGCCTCCCGCAAGCGCTCCGAGAAGCCGGCCGAGAAGCCGGTCGAGAAGCCGGTCGAGAGCACCCCCGCGCCCGCGCCCGTCGAGGACGCGACGCCGCAGACGGCCCCGGCCGCGGCGAGCAACGAGGCCTGACCACATGCTGGAAGAGGCGCTGGAGCACCTGGTCAAGGGCATCGTCGAGCACCCTGACGAGGTCGTGGTCCGGGATCGCGCGCTACGCCGCGGCCGAATCCTGGAAGTGCGCGTACACCCGGACGACCTGGGCAAGGTCATCGGGCGGCAGGGGCGCACGGCCAAGGCGCTGCGTACCGTGATCGGCGCCATCGAGGGCCGGTCGGTTCGCATCGACCTGATCGAAACGCCCGGATACCGCTGAACGGCGCCGGACGCGTGAATGCACCGATGGGTGCCGACCAGACGCCTGACGACGACGAGCCGCGTGAGAGCCTGCGGCTCGTCGTCGGGCGTATCGGCAGGGCGCACGGCCTGCGCGGCGAGGTCACGGTCGAGGTGCGCACCGACGACCCCGACCTGCGCTTCGCCGCGGGCGCGACGCTGGAGACCGACCCGGCCGCCCGCGGCCCGCTGACGATCGCCGCCGGCCGGGCACAGGGCGGCCGGCTCGTGCTGCTCTTCGAGGGCGTCGCCGACCGCACCGGGGCCGAGGCGCTGCGTAACACCCTGCTGATCGTCTATGCGGATCCGGACGAGCTGCCGGCGGATCCCGAGGAGTTCTTCGACCACCAGCTCGTCGGGCTGCGCGTGGTCACCGTGGACGGCCGCGAGGTCGGCACCGTGAGCGAGATGCTGCACCTCCCCACGCAGGACGTGTTCGCGGTCAAGCGCGCGGACGGCCGCGAGGTGCTGGTGCCGTTCGTCGCCGAGATCGTGCCGGATGTGGACCTGGACGAGGGCGTCGTGCACGTCGACCCGCCGCCCGGCCTGCTGGAGCTGGCCGACCCGGAGCCGCCAAAGGCGTCCGGCACCGCGAAGGCCACGAAGACACCCAGTCCTAATACGGACGGCTGAGCGTCCTATCGTGCGCATCGACATCATCACGATCTTCCCCGAATACCTGGCTCCCCTGGGCGTCTCGCTCATCGGTAAGGCAGCCGAACGCGGCGTGCTCGACGTGCGCACACACGACCTGCGCGAGTGGACGTCCGACGTGCACCGCACGATCGATGACACGCCCTACGGCGGCGGTCCCGGCATGGTGATGAAGCCCGAGCCGTGGGGTGAGGCGTTCGACGCGATCGCCGCCGACGTCTCGCCCGAGTCCCCGGAACTGCTGCCGACCCTGGTCGTGCCCACGCCGAGCGGGCGCCCGTTCACCCAGGCCAAGGCCGCGCGGCTGGCCGAATCGCCCTGGCTCATCTTCGCCTGCGGCCGGTACGAGGGCATCGACCGCCGGGTCATCGAGGCCGCGGGCGACCGGATGCCCGTCGAGGAACTCTCCATCGGCGACTACGTGCTGGCCGGGGGAGAGGTCGCGGTCCTGGTGATGGTCGAGGCCGTGGGACGGCTGCTGCCCGGCGTGCTGGGCAACGCCGAGTCCGCGCGCGACGACTCGTTCGCGGCCGGCGCGATGGAGAGCCTGCTCGAAGGGCCCGTGTACACCAAGCCGGCCGAGTGGCGCGGCCGCGCCGTGCCCGAGATCCTCACCTCCGGCAACCACGGCGCGATCGCCCGCTGGCGCCGCGACCAGGCGTTCGCGCGCACCGCCGCGCTGCGCCCCGAACTGCTGGCCCGGCTCGAACCGTCCGCGCTCGACAAGAGGGACCGGGCCGCGCTCGCCATGCTCGGCTGGCAGGTCGAGGCGGACCGGCTGGTGCGCGCCGAGGAGCCCGAGAAGCCGGACGACCGCGGCGGCGGCGGGTCCGCCGGAGACGACGGGCCTGCCGGGGATGTCGGCCCCGGCGGCGATTTCGCCGATCAGCCGCCCGCGTGAGAGACTGACCCGTCGGCCCCGGCCTGCCGTTCCATTCGCGAACGCGCCACTCCTGCCACAGGGGGAGCGCAGCGCGTGACGGCGCCGAACGGCCGGCCCACCAACACAATCCACCGATGCCGTGGGTGACCTGTGGCACCTGCGAGGAGAACACGATGCAGAAGCTTTCCGAGCTCGACGCGAAGTCAATGCGCGCCGACGTTCCCAACTTCTTCCCCGGCGACACGGTCAACGTGCACGTGCGGGTCGTCGAGGGCAACCGCTCCCGGATCCAGGTGTTCAAGGGCGTCGTGATCCGCCGCCAGCGCGACGGGATCCGCGAGACCTTCACCGTCCGCAAGGTCAGCTTCGGCGTCGGCGTGGAGCGCACCTTCCCGGTGCACGCCCCGATCATCGACAAGATCGAGATCGTGACCCGCGGCGACGTGCGCCGGGCCAAGCTGTACTACCTGCGCGACCTGCGCGGCAAGAAGGCGAAGATCAAGGAGAAGGTCGACTACGCGAGGTAGTCGGCCGCGGCCGGCGGAACCGTCGGCCCGCCTCGTACGTGTGCACCCTCGGTACCCCCTTGCGAGCGGCAGCTTCGCGGGGCCGGGGGTGCTCGCCTTTCTTCAGGGTGAATCGGTATTCTGCGAGGCTGGCGACACCAGCGCTCGGCGCGGTGCGAGGTGACCGGAGGTCGGCGTGGCGAAGGGGCGGCGGCGCCTGCTCAAGCCGATCAAGCTTTGGCGGGAGATCCCGATCCTCCTGTGCATCGCGCTGCTGCTCGCCCTCGGCATCAAGACCTTCGCCGTGCAGGCCTTTTACATCCCCTCGCCGTCCATGGAGAACACGATCATGGTCGGCGACCGGGTGCTGGTCGACAAGTTCTCGCCCTGGTTCGGCGCCCAGCCGCAGCGCGGCCAGGTCGTGGTCTTCCACGACCCCGGCGGCTGGCTGGAGAACACCGCGGCGCCCAGTTCGGACAACGTGGCCGTGCGCTGGGTCAAGGACGCGTTCACGTTCGTCGGCCTGCTGCCGTCGAGCGACGAGCACGACCTGATCAAGCGGATCATCGGGGTGCCCGGCGACGAGGTCAAGTGCTGCGACACCCAGGGCCGGATCACGGTCAACGGGGTGCCGCTCGCCGAGACCGGGTACATCTTCCCCGGCGCCGCGCCGTCCAAGATCCCGTTCGAAGTGCGGATCAAAACGGGCCGGATCTGGGTCATGGGTGATAACCGCGGGGATTCGGCCGACTCCAGATTCCACATGACCGGCGGCGCGGACGGTACTGTGCCAATCAGTGATGTGGTGGGTCACGCGTTCGTGTTGATCTGGCCGCCGAGCCGGGCGGGCGGGCTGGGTGTACCGGCTACCTTTCATCAGGAAGGGTTGAACGTGCCGCCCCAGGTGCCCGAGCCGCCCGCGACCGCGGCGCTGCTCGGTGCGATCCCGCTGCGGCTGCTCGGCCGCCGCTGGTCGCTGGCCAGGGCGCGAGCGCGGTCTCAACCGCACTTAACGGACACGAGGATGCGACGTGGCACTGGACAGACCGGACGCACTGGGCGCTCAGGCGCCCCAGCCCGCGACCGTGGCGGACGACCGGCACGATCCGGCGGCGGCCTCTCCCTCGAACGGCTTCGCCGCCGGGGCCGCTGAGGTCTCGTCCCCGGCCGCGGCCGAGCGGCCCGCCGGTGACGGTGCGTCAGCCGGCGGTGCGGCGTCCGACTCGGCGCAGACCGACGGGCAGCAGTTTCCGGAGTCCAGGTCGGAGTCCGAGCCGGAGGGCGTGCCGGCGGACGAGGGCCACGGCCTCACGCGCCCGGCTAGCGTGCTCGGCTGGGTCGCTCTGCCGTTCGTCGCGGTCTGGCGCTTCCTGTTCCCGAAGAAGCCGCGGCCGTTCATCGTGGAACTTCCGTTCCTGGTCGTCTTCGCGCTGTTCCTGGCGTTCCTGATCAAGACCTTCCTGGTGCAGGCGTTCTTCATCCCCAGCGGCTCGATGCAGAACACCCTCGCGATCGGCGACCGCGTGCTGGTCAACCGGGCCTCGGTCTGGCTCGGCGGCGAGCCGCAGCGCGGCCAGGTCGTGGTGTTCCAGGACCCGGGCGGCTGGCTCGGCCCGGAGGAGACCACGACCAGCAGCAACTGGCTGACCAAGACGCTGACCTTCGTCGGCGTGCTGCCCGAGGACAACGGCGACCTGATCAAGCGGGTCATCGGCGTCGGTGGCGACCACGTGGTGTGCTGCAACCCACAGGGTCACCTCACGGTCAACGGCGTGCCGCTCGACGAGACGTACCTGTTCCCCGGCGACTCCGCCCAATCCGGCCCGGACGGCGCTTTCAACATCACGGTGCCGCAAGGCCGCCTGTGGGTTATGGGCGACCACCGCGGCGTGTCCGAGGACTCGCGCGCGCATCAGGACCTCAACGGCGGCACCATCCCGGTCAGCGCCGTCGTCGGGCGCGCCGATCTGATCATCTGGCCGCTGAGTCACTGGGGCACGCTGCCGGTGCCGAACACGTTCAAGCAGACCGGCCTGTCCGCGCTGTCCGCTTTGGCCGCTCCCGGCGGTACCCCCGCGGCCGCCGTGGTCGGTGCGCTGCCCGTGATGCTGGTGCGGCGCCGTCGCAAACTTCGCAAACTGGCAAAGAAGTCAGGCGCGACCGGCCCGGATGCCGCTGCCGAATAGCAAAGAGCGTCCGAGGGATGGATTGCCGGGGTTGCGGGCCGATGGCCGTCGCCTGGCGGCGTTATCGTCGGTCGCCGCAGTTAAAACTGCGACTCCCTCCTCTGCCTTGCCAGACT
>JBOHCW010000507.1:0-3018 GCA_050725375.1 Actinocrinis sp.
CCTTGGCCAGGATCCGCGGGATCCACGAGGCGTAGTGCTCGGGGAAGAAGTGGCGCTGGAGCCAGTTGTATCCGGCGTTGGCCAGCACCGGCATGTTCGCCCGGAACCGGCCGTACTTGCGGATGTCCCGCTCCCAGCGGAAGTAGCCCATGTTCGGCCGCTCGACCCGCACCGCCGGGTCCACGCCGGCCTCCAGCGACTCGTCGGTCGAACCGATGTACTCGGTGAAGAAGCGGCGCGGGGCGGTGAACACGGTCACCTCCCAGCCGTGTTCGGCCAGCAGGTTCGCGGTGGCCCTGGCCCGGTAGACGCCGCTGGATCGGCTCGGCGGGAAGAAGAAGGCCAGATAGAGAACCCTGGGCGGCCTCTTCGCCGTGGCTGCGCGCTTCATCGTTCCTGACGTCTGTTGGCCGGTTCGGTGGGGTGTGCTGCGGGTCTGGTGCGGTGTCCCGGACAGCGTGGCGTCAACGATAGCTGACGTCCCGGGACCTGCGCGCACCACGTGGGACGGCACCGTCGAGTGCGTTTTTCCGGTGGTGCGGCTCGAAATCTTTCACGAACGGCGCCGCGCCGTCCAGAGCGGGCCCGGCGCCCGCGCCCGGCGCGGCCGCGGATCGGTTGAGCGGCGCGGATATCATCGCGGACATGAAAATCCTGAGCGTGGTCGGCGCGCGCCCGCAGTTCGTGAAGCTCGCCCCGGTCTCCACGGCGATCGTCGAGGGCGGGCACGAGCACGTGATCGTGCACACGGGCCAGCATTACGACCCCGCTCTGTCCGACGTGTTCTTCGCCGAGCTGGGCATCCCGGCGCCGGACGAGCAGCTGGGCGTGGGTTCCGGGGGCCACGGCGCGCAGACCGGGGCGATGCTGGAGGCGCTGGACCCGGTGCTGGCCCGGCACGCGCCGGACTGGGTGCTGGTGTACGGCGACACGAACTCGACGCTGGCCGGGGCGGTCGGCGCGGTCAAGCAGCAGCTGCCGGTGGCGCACCTGGAGGCGGGGCTGCGCTCGTTCAACCGGCGGATGCCCGAGGAGCACAACAGGGTCCTGACCGACCACGCCGCCGACCTGCTGCTGGCCCCGACCCGGCGCGCGGTGCGCAACCTGGAGGTCGAGGGCCTGGGCCCGCGCACGGCGCTGGTCGGCGACGTGATGGTCGACGTGTGCTTCCAGACGCGCGACCGGGCGCTGGCCGCGCGGGCGGAGGGGGCACAGCCGGCGGCCCCGGCCCCGGGGATCGACCCGGCCGAGCCCTATCTGGTCGCGACCGTGCACCGGGCGGAGAACACCGACGACCCGGCGCTGCTGGCCGCGATCGTGGACGCGCTGGCCGCCGTGCCGCTCCAGGTCGCGCTGCTGGCGCACCCGCGGCTGGTGGCGCGCGCCGCGTCGCACGGGATCGAGTTGGCGCAAGGCGCGATCCGGGTCGGCACGCCGCTGCCGTACCGGGCGATGGTCGCGGCCGTGCTCGGCTCGGCCGGGGTGGTCACGGACTCGGGCGGGCTGCAGAAAGAGGCGTACCTGCTCGGCCGGCTGTGCACGACGCTGCGCGGCGAGACCGAGTGGCCGGAGACGCTGGTCGAGGACTGGAACGCGCTGGTGCCGCAGCCGATCCGGGACAAGGACCTGCTGGCCGGGCTGGTCACCCGCGCGCTGCCGACCGCGGCGGCGGGCCTGGAGTACGGCGACGGCAAGGCGGCGCTGCGGGTCGTGGCCGAGCTGGAGCGCGCGCGGCGGCACGGCTGAGCCACCGACCCGCCCAGGGCGGCACAGCCCCGCTAGGACGCGCAGCGCCGCCTGAGGCCGGCTAGGTGCCGATCAGCCGGCGATCAGTTGACGGTAGAGCCGGTCCAGCTTCGCGGCCTGCTCGGACCACTGCGAGGCGCCGCGCGGATCGTCAGGACCCGTATACACCTTCCGGTAGCCGTCGAGGCCGGCCAGCATGGTGCGGGCCGCCTGCGCGAGCGCGGCCGGGTCGCCTGCGGTGAAGACCTCGCCGACGCCCAGCCGCCGGGTGGTCTCCGCCATCTCGCGCACGTCGCTGGTCAGGATCGGCAGGCAGGCGTGCAGGTACTCGAAGTACTTGGTGATCAGCGAGAGCTCGTGGTTCGGGTGGTGCAGGATCGGCACGACGCCGATCGTCGCCGATGCGATGTAGGGCACGACCTCGTCCACAGGCACGTATGGCACCACGTGCAGCCGGTCGTCGACCCCGCGCTCCGCGGCGCGCCTCTTGAGGGCGGCCACGTCCGGATCGTCGACGCGCGCGATCAGCGCCAGGTGCGCGTTGACGTCGGCGAGCGGCACGAGCGCGTCGATGACTGTGGACACTCCGCGGCGCGGCGACATGCCGCCGCTGTACAGCAGCAACGGGACATCGTCGGCCAGCCCGACGTCGTCGCGCAGCCGGCGGCCGGTCGCCTTGCTGGTGATGATCGGCGCGTTGAGCACAACCAGCGGCTTCACGGGCAGGCGGTGGTCCGCGGCGAGCTTGGCCGCGATGCCCTCGGAGACGGTGACCACCGCGTCGGCCCGGCGGATGTACTCGCTCTCGACGCCGACCAGCATCCGCCGCCGCATCTTGCGCCGCATGTCCCAGCGTCCGGGCACGTCGATGCCGGCGAGGTATTCGTGCGCGTCGTAGACCCAGCGCACCGGGTGCTGCGGGGTGCTGAGCGTGGCGGCCAGGCGTGCGCCGATGCCGACCATGTGGAAGTCGTGCGCGTGGATCAGGTCCGGCTTCAGCGCGGCGACCACCGGGGCCATCGCGAGTTCGAGGTCGGCGAACCAGGGGTTGAACTGCCGCCAGCCGCCCTGCGGGTCGGCCAGGCCCAGCGCGCCGGACACCGCGAGCTTCGCGCCGCCGCCGACCGGACCGCGGCCGAGCCTGCCGACCAAGTCGTCGGCGCCCTCGTGCCGCTCCAGCCAGGTGCGGGTCTGCGCCGCCGCCGTGGACCGCAGCCGTCCACCGGTACCGGCGTCGCGGGCGGCCAGCGCGGCGCGGGCGCGCCGGTACTC
>JBOHCW010000508.1:0-3726 GCA_050725375.1 Actinocrinis sp.
GACCCGGGAACTGCTCTGCACACCGCAGCCCGAGCACCCGAGGTTCGCCGCCGGGCTCTCCGTGCAGATGATCCTTTCGCCCGGCGAGGTGATCACCCTGCTGCGCACCCGGCTCGGCAGGCTGGAGGAGACGATCGCCGCGCGTCGCGCCGCGCTCGCCGAACACCTGAAGGAAATCCCGCGCCTGTTCCTCGTCGAGGACGAGTTCGCCGTGGCGATGCTCGAAGCCGAGGCCGCCTGGGTCCGGGCACTGCTTGGTGAACTGGCCTCGGGCGACTTCCCCGGTCTCGCGTCGTGGCAGGCCTTCCACGACAGCGGCGAGCTGTCCCCGGAACTGGTCGAACTCTCGGAGAGGGGCGCAGCGGGCGGCAGATGACGCTGAACGTCCCCGATGGCGGTGCGTCAACACCGCCATCGGGCCCGGGGCGGCTGCTCGCAGCCTCCCGGCCAACGCTCTCGGACCGACGCCCGCACGAGACGAACCCGGCCACGAGGTGGCAACCAAAGGATAGCTGGGTTCCCGTGCGTGATCTCGGTACAGCACCACCGACGAACACCACTGAAGGAGAGAACCCATGTCCACGGCCGTCATAACGTCCAAGGTCCGCACCGCGTTGGTCATCGGCGGCGGAATCGCCGGTCCCGTCACCGCGACCGCCCTGCACAAGGCCGGTATCCAGGCGACGGTGTACGAGGCCTACCCCACGCTCGCCGAAGGAATCGGCGGCGGGCTGGCCCTGGCCCCCAACGGGCTGGCGGCGCTCGGCGTGATCGGCGCCGACGACGCCGTGCGGGCCCTGGCCACGCCGGTCACCGGCACGGTCATGGCGATCGGCGAGAACCGGCGCAGGCTGCCCGGCCTCGCCGACGTGGAGCCGCTGCGGATCGTCGGGCGCGGCGACCTGCACCGGGCGCTGCACGAGCGGGCGGTGCAGGCGGGCGTCCGCTTCGAGTACGGCAAACGCCTGGTCGCAGCCACCGAAGACCCGGACGCGGTCACCGCGAGGTTCGAAGACGGCAGTACCGCGACCGCCGACATCCTGATCGGCGCGGACGGCGTCCGCTCCACCGTCAGAACCCTGATCGACCCGCGGGCCCCCGGCCCGCACTACACCGGATTGCTCGGCTTCCAGGGCTACCTCGACGCCGACGGCGATCTGGACCCCGAACCCGGCGTCATGACCTTCGCCTTCGGCAGGCGCGCGTACTACCTGTTCTGGAAGATGGCGGACGGCCGGGTGACCTGGGGCGCGAACCTGCCGTCGAAGAGGTACATGTCACTGGCCGACGCCCGAGCGATCCCGGCCGGACAGTGGCTGCGCACGCTGCGCGAAACCTACGCGGGCGACCGTCCGGGCGAACTGCTCGCGTACCGCACCGCCGAGGAAAACCTCGAGATCACCGGAGCGATCCACATCATGCCGCCGGTCCCGCACTGGCACCGCGGCCGCATGGTGCTGGTCGGCGACGCCGTCCACGCGCCGTCCAACAGCACCGGCCAAGGCGCGTCGCTGGCGATCGAGAGCTCGATCCAGCTGGCGCGCTGCCTGCGGGATCTGCCCGACGCGGCCTCGGCGTTCAGCGGCTACGAGCTCTTGCGGCGGGATCGGGTGGAGGGCATCACCAAACGGGGCGCCCGCACGAATCGCGCCAAGACGCCCGGGCCCGTAGGGCGCAAGGCGATGCAGGCGCTGATGCCGATCTTCTTCAAGATGATGAACTTCGAGAAGGTCCTGGGGCGGGAACAGCGTTACCGCATCGATTGGGACGCGCCCGCTGCGGCCGGGACTTCAGCAGGCCGCTGAGATCTCCTGATCTTCCCGGGCTACAGCGGCCGGAGCGAACGAGCGGCGGTCGGTCAACGCCTCTTCGCACTGTTGCCGTTGTGCCCGGCGGCTTCCGTGGTGCCGTCAGTTGACGCGACCGTCGAACAGCACGGGGTTCAGTGGCGTCTCGGGCACCTGGCCGACCTCCGCGCCGGGCATCCAGTCGCGGTCGCGCACCTGCGCGTCGTTGACGGGTTCGGCGATACGGATGTCGGCGTCCAGGTAGATCACGGTCATCACGCGGCGCGGCACCGTGCCGCGGTTCGGGCCCGCGTGGTGGAAGGTCCAGCCGCGGTGGAAGCTCGCGTCGCCGAGCGCGAACGGCTCGACGACGTCCTCGAAGTCCCGCTCGGCCAGGATCCGCTTCAGCCGCGCCTCGGACTCGTCGCAGATGGGCAGGTCTCGGCCGTGGGCGAAGTTGTGGCTGCCGCGGGCGAAGGCGAGCGGCCCCATCGCGAGCGGGGTCTCCTGGAGCGGCAGCCAGAGCGTCACGCAGCGGTCGGAGGACAGCGGCCAGTAGTACTGGTCGGCGTGCCAGGGAGTGATGCCGCCGCCCGGCTCCTTGTACAACGCCTGGTCGTGGTAGAGGCGCACGGCGTGGACGCCCAGGAGCCGCGCGGCGATGCCGGCCAGCCGGCGTGCGAAGACCAGCTGCTTGACCTGTTCGTTCTCCCGCCACAGGTTCGACACCTGTAAGAACGCCTTGCCGTAGGTGTCGCGCTCGTCCAGCGGCAAGTTCCCGGTGGTCAGCCGGATCACCTCGGCGGTGATCGTCGGCTCGTAGTGCGCGATGGTCCCCGCGGACAACACGCCGGGGGCGTGGATGAAGCCGTCCCGGTTGAAATCGGCGGTCGCGGTCGGGGCCAGGCCGTCGTAGGGGACATCCAACTCGTCGACGGGCGCGTGCGTCATCGCGGTCATCTCAGCTTCGCTCCTGATACTTCGCAGTGCGGGCGGATCGCCGGATTCCACCGTCGCAAAAGGCGAGCGGCGCTGCCATACCGCTGCCGCCCGATTCTGGTCGGCTGTCCGCCGATCTCGATCGCAGGCCTCGGTAGACTCCCACTGTGTTAGAAGCGGCGGCATCGACGGTGAGGCGTATACGCGCGTCCGCAAGCGCGCGGGGCGCGCGCGGCGCGCTGCTTTGGGACCTCGCGCTCGCCGCCTCGCTCGCCGCCGCGTCCTTCGCTCCGCAACTCGCCGACAACGGCGTGCAGTTCGGCGAGCTGACGCCGCGCCCGGGCGGCGTGTGGGCGGTCGTCCTGACCCTGGGACAGTGCGTGCCGCTGTCGGTGCGCCGCCGCCGGCCCGCGGCGTGCCTCGCGGTCGTGGCCGGCTGCTTCGCGGCCTACCAGGCTCTCGGGTACCACTCCAACTTCGCCAGTGTCGGGCTGCCCGTGGCGCTGTACAGCGCGGGAGCCCATCTCGACCGCTCCCGGCGCGCACTGGGCGCCGTGGCGACGACGGGATACCTCGCGCTCGCCGTCATACTGCACGACCTGCGCTCGCCGGAACGGCCGATCGACTACTTCACCTTCTACATCGCGCTGCTGGCCTGCTGGGGAGCGGGCACCTGGGTGCGCGGCCGGCAGGCCGCGGAGGTCGAGCGGCGCCGCGTGGACGCGCGGCTGGCCATCGCGCAGGAGCGCGCCCGCATCGCCCGGGAACTGCACGACGTGGTGACCCACCACGTCACCGCGATGGTCGTGCAGGCCGACGCGGCGCAGTACCTGGTGGGCGGCGCGCCGCAGCGAGCCGCGGACAACCTCACCGCCATCAGCGGAACCGGGCGGCAGGCGCTGGCCGAGTTGCGGCATCTGCTCGGCGTACTCGACGCGCCCAGAGGCGCCCCCGGCGCCGTGCCGGCCGCCGACGCGACGTCGGCGGCGCAGCGTGCGCC
>JBOHCW010000509.1:0-19538 GCA_050725375.1 Actinocrinis sp.
GCCGCCTCCTCGGGCAGCGGATCGGGATCGCCGGCCCGCCCCGCGCCGCCGGGAGTCGCCGAAGCGCCGGCGTGCACCAGATACCCGATGAGCACAGGGTCCGTCCGGGTGCCGCGCACGTCCACAGCGGCCTGCCGCACTCCGGGCAGGGCGGCGAGCGCGGCTTCGATCTCGCCGGGCTCGACCCGGTATCCGCGGATCTTGACTTGCAGGTCGCGGCGCCCGAGGAATTCGATCGAACCGTCCGGCAGGCGGCGGCCGAGGTCGCCGGAGCGGTACATCCGGGCGCCGGGCGGCCCGAACGGGTCGGGGACGAAGCGGTCCGCGGTCTGGCCGGGGCGGCCCAGGTAGCCGCGGGCGAGGCGGTCGCCGCCCAGATAGAGCTCACCGACGGCTCCGCGCGGCACCGGCTCCAGCGCGTCGTCGAGCACGTATACGCACGCGCCGGGCAGCGGCCGGCCGATCGGAGTGGTGGTCGCGGCGGGCTCGAGACAGGGATCGACGATGTGGGTGGCGACGCCCACCGTCGCCTCTGTCGGCCCGTAGTGGTTGATGATCCGCACCCCGGACGAGGCGAGTTCGCGGGTCCTGGACCAGGCCGAGCTCTCGCCCCCGAACAGCAGCGCTTTCGCGGGCAGCAGTTCCCTGGGATCCGCGTCCGCGGTGAGCGCTTCGAAGTGCGAAGGGGTCAGCTTGAGGTAGTCGATGCGGTGTTCGCGCAGGTAGTCGGCCACTTCGCGCCCGCTGCTGCGCGGCGGGAGCAGATGGAGCACCCCGCCCGAGGCGAGACAGGAATAGAACAGCGTCAGACCGAAATCGAAGGAGAGCGACTGCATCAGCAGGTGCCGTGCGCCCGGATCGACCGGAATACGAGCCGACACGGCCGTGACATAGGTGACGGCTTGCCGGTGCGCCACCGCGACGCCCTTGGGACGGCCGGTGGATCCCGAGGTGTAGATCACATACGCGAGGTTCGCCGGGTCGGGCTCGAAGGTGGCGTCCATCGCGTCTTCGGCGCTGTGGCCGGTTGGTTCGACATCCAGCAGGACGAGGTCGGCGGGATGGGCCTTGAGCTTGCCGAGCAGCGTGGAGGTCGTGACCAGCGCGGTCATGGCGCAGTCTTCGGTCATGACCGCGAGCCGTTCGGCGGGCTGCTCGGGGTCGAGCGGTACGTAGGCGGCTCCGGCCTTGAGCACGCCGAGGACGGCGGCGGCGAGGGCGACCGACTGCTCCAGCAGCACACCGACGCGGCAGTCGGGGCCGACACCCAGAGCGCGCAGGCGCCGGGCGATCCGGTCCGCCGCGTCGCCCAGTTCGGCGTAGGTCGCGCTCGTGCCGCCGCAGACCACGGCGACGCGTTCCGGCGCCCGGGCGATCTGCAGTTCCACCAAGCCGTGCAGGGTCGACGCGGCCGCGGCGGGCGGTCGCGGCCCCCGGGAATCGGCCAGCTCACGCTCACGCTCCCGCGCGCCGGTGAGTACGATCTCTGACAGCCGCAGATCCGGGTCGGCCGTCACCTGCTCGATCAGCATCCTGAGGCGATCGCCGAGCGCCCGCACGCTCTCCTGGTCGAACAGAGCGGTCCGATAGGTGAAGGTGCAGTTCAGACCCTCATCGGTGCGCTCGGCGTAGAGCGCGAGATCGCTGTGCGTCTGCGTGCCGCCGAGATGTACGGCCTCGAAGGCGAGGCCCGTCTCCGGCAGGTGCGGCCGCTCGTAGTTCTGCAACGCGAAGGTCGTCTGGAAAACGGGCGTCCGGCTGGTGTCCCGCGGCAGCGCGAGCTGGGAGACTATCCGCTCGAACGGGACGTGTTCGCGCTCGTAGGCCTCGAAGGCGACCGCCGCACACCGCCTGATCAGCGCGCGGAAGCTCGGGTCGCCCTGGGCGTCCACCCGCAGTGCCACGGTGTTGATGAACATGCCGACGAGCTGTTCGGTATCGGGGTGGGCCCGCCCGGCCACCGGTGACCCGATGGCGAAGTCGTGCTGGCCGCTCCACTTTCCCAGCAGCGCATGGTACGCGGCGAGCAGCACGATGAAAGGGGTGGTCCGGGTGGCGCGGGCGACGGTTTCGAGGGCACCGGCGGTTTCCGGGCCGAGCTGGAAGTTGTGCCACGCGCCCGCGTAATCGATCCGCGCCGGCCGGGGACGGTCCGTCGGCAGGTCGAGCACCGGCACACCGGCGAGCCGAGCGCACCACGTTTCGAGGTCGGGCCGGCCCGAGGCACCGTCGATACGCTCACGCTGCCAGGCCGCGACGTCGCCGTACCGGACCGGCAGTGCGCTCAGTGCCACCGGCCCGCCGCGCGTCTCGCAGCGGTAGTAGGCCCACAGGTCGCGCAGCAGCAGGCTCGCCGAGGAGCCGTCGCACACGATGTGGTGCACGGCCAGCAGGAGCACCCGGTCGTGCTCGCCGAGGCGGGCGAGGTGGACGCGCAGCAGTGGTCCGGCGGCGAGATCGAACGGACGGTGCGCACGCTCGGTGAGCCAGTCCCATGCGGCGTCGAGCGGATCGGCGGCGGCGTCGGGCGGCGCGTCGAAGTCCACTGATTCGATGAAGCTCGGTGACACCGCGGCGAGCGCTCGCGCCGGCAGCACCTGGGCGCTCGGCGCGCCCTCCTGATCCGGCGGGAAGACCGTGCGGACCGGCTCATGCCGCTCGATCACGGCGACGAGCGCACGGCCGAGCGCTTCCTCGTCCAGGCGGCCGCGGATCCGCACGGCGATCGGCAGCGTGTACGCGGCGCTGTCCGGGGTGAGTTGATCGAGGAACCACAGCCGTTCCTGCGCGAACGAGAGCGGTGGGCGGTCGGGCGGCCCGGGATGCGGCGCGATGGGCTCGTGGGAGGCCTTTCCCGCGCGCAGGCCGCCGTTGGCGATACCGCCGCGCAGCCTGGCTTCGAGCAGAGCGCGCCGGGAATCGGCAGCGGCGGTGTCGGTGCTCACGGGCCCTCCTGCCCGGCGAGCTCGCCGAGCACCTCGGCGTCGGTCAACCCCTCGATCTCCCGGGCGAGGGCGCGTTCGAGCTCGGCCGCGACGCCGCGCACGGTGGAGTCCGTGAACAGCGCCTTGATCGGCACGGTGACTCCGCTGGCCACCCGTAGCCGGCCGACCACCTTCATCGCGAGCAGGGAGTGGCCGCCGAGATCGAAGAAGTCGTCGAGGGCGCCGACCTGTTCGAGTTCGAACAGCCCGGCGAAGACCTCGGCGACCAGCTGCTCGGCCAGGGTCTCGCAGGGTACGTATTCCGCGGTGACCGCGTCCGGGCGCGGGGGGGTCGGCAGGGCCGCGGTGTCGAGTTTTCCGTGCGCGTTCAACGGGAACCTGGGCAGCACCATGATCGCGGCGGGCACGAAGTAAGCCGGCAGCGTGGCCCCGATGTACGCGCGCAACTCCTCCGCGGTGGGCTCGGCCCCCGGCTTCGGGACGACGTAGGCGACCAGGTGCCGCTGCGTGCCCTCGCCCCGGACCAGGACCGCCGCGCCGGCGAGCCGGCGGTGCGCGGCCAGCCGGGCCTCCACCTCGGCCGGTTCCACCCGGAATCCGCGGATCTTGACCTGCTGGTCGCCGCGGCCGAGGAAGACCAGCGCGCCGTCGGAACGCAGCACCACCCGGTCCCCGGTCCGGTACATCCGCGCGCCCGGCGCGCCGAACGGGTCGGGCATGAAGTGGTCGGCGGTCAGAGCCGGCGCGTCGAGATAGCCGCGGGCCAGGCCTTCGCCGCCCAGGAACAGTTCCCCGGGCACCCCGACCGGGACCGGCTCGAGCGCCGCGTCGAGCACCCGCGCCGTGGTGCGTCCGATCGGTGCGCCGATGGACGGGCGGCCCGCGGCGTCGTCCGCGCCGAGGCGCGCCGCGGTGGCGATCACTGTCGCCTCGGTCGGTCCGTAGGTGTTGACCAGTTCGATCCCGTCGCCGAAACGCTCGCGCCACGCGGCCACCGCGGTGCCGGATGCCTGATCGCCGCCGAGGATCACCAGCCGCAGCGTCTCGGGCCAGCGCACCGCGTCCGCCTCGGCCACCAGCTCGTGCCAATACGCGGTGGGCAGGTCGAGCACGGTGAGCCCGTCGGCGTGCGCGGTCTGGAGGAAGTCGGGCAGCAGCGCGCCCGCCTCACCGGGCAGAACCAGCATCGCGCCCGAGGCGAGCGTGGGAAAGACCTCTTCCACGTGGGTGTCGAAGGTGACCGCCGCGAACTGGAGCACCCGGTCGCGCGGGTCGATCCGGTAGGACTCGCGCATCCACTCCACCCGCGCGGCCAGGGCCCGGTGGGTGACGAGCACTCCCTTCGGCGTACCGGTCGAACCGGAGGTGAAGATGACGTAGGCGACGGAGTCCGGATCGGGTGAATCGGGCAGCTGTCGAGGCGCCTCGGACGACTCGGCCGAAACCGCCGAGGCCAAGTCGAACCCTGATTCCGCGTCGAACGGCACGAGCGCGCATTCGATCTCGTATTCGGTCAGCCGGTCCAGCGGGAACTGCGGGCCCGCCGCGAGGACGGCCGGGGAGCAGGCCGCGAGGATGCTCAGGTTGCGCGCCGTGGGCGCGTTCGGATCCAGCGGGAGGTACGCGGCGCCGGCCCGCCACACGGCGAGCATCGCGGTGATCAGGTCCGGGCCCTTGGGCAGGGCGAGGGCCACCACCCGGTCCGGCCCGGCGCCGGCCGCGGTGAACCGCGCGGCCAGCGCGTCGACGCGGGCGAGCAGTTCGCCGTACCCGAGGCTCCCGTCCGCCCAGGACAGCGCGCACCGATCCGGGTGGCGCGCCGCCGCGTCGGCGATGAGAGCGGGGACCAGCGGCGCCTGGCCGGCCGGGCTCGCACCGCGCGCGGCCCGCTCGATCAGCCGGACCTCGTCGGGAGTGGACAGCGGGATCTGGGAGACTGGGTAATCAGGGTCCTGTGTCACTGCTTCGAGCACGGTCCGATAGCGGCGGGCGAGCCGCTCGACCGTGGCGGCGTCGAACAGTTCGGTGCTGTAGGTGAATCTGCACTCGATGCCGTGCTCGTGCGGCCACGCGTCGAACAGCAGGTCCGCCTTGCTCTGTTCGTAGGAGGACTCGTAGATGACGGCGTCGAGGCCGGAAAAACCGGTGAACAGAGCGGACTTCATGTTCTCCTGCGTGTGCAGCGCGAACATCGCCTGGTACAGCGCGGTGCGGCTCAGGTCGCGCGGCACCTCGAGCGCTTCGAGCAGCCGCTCGTACGGGACTTCCGCGTGGGTGAACGCGCCGAGCGCGTCCGTCCTGGTGCGTCGCAGCAGCGTGCGAAAGCTCGGGTCGTCGCGCAGGTCGGCGCGCAGTACGACCGTGTTGACGAAGTAGCCGATCATGTCCTCGAACTCGACGTTCGCGCGACCGGCGACCGGCGAGCCGACGGTCACTTCGTGCTGACCGCCGTGCCGCGCGAGCAGGACCTGGTACGCGGCGAGCATCGTCATGAACGGGGTGACCCGCTGCTCCCTGGCGAGCCGGCTGATCCGATCGGCCAGCGCCCGCTCCAGGGTCAGGCTGATCGCGGCGCCCGCCGAGCCGCGCACGGCCGGACGCGGCCGGTCGGTGGGCAGTTCCAGGACCGGGCAGTCGGCGAGGCGATCGGCCCAGTAGGCGACGGCGCTCTTCGCGTCGGCGCCCGCCATCCGGGCCAGCTCCTGCTCCGCCACCTGCGCATACTGCAGGCGCAGCGGTGGCTGCTGCGGCTCGAGCCCGGCGGTGTACGCCGCGTACGCCTCCTGGGCCTCCTTGAACAGCACCCCGAGCGACCAGCCGTCGCCTGCGATGTGGTGCAGCACGACGCACAGCAGGTGGTCCTGTTCGGCGAGCCTGATCAACGAGGCGCTCAGGACCGGCCCGTGCTCCAGATCGAAGCGCTGGTTCGATCGCGACCGCACGAGTTCGTCCGCGCGTTGCATGCGCTGTGCCTCGGGCAGCGCGGACAGGTCGGTGTGGTCGATCTGGAAACCGTGGTACGGCAACACGTTCTGGACCGGGCCGTCCGCGCCGTCCTGGTAGACCGTGCGCAGAATCTCGTGCCGCCGCACCGACGCGGCGAAGGCGCGGCGCATCGCCTCGGCGTCCAGCGCTCCGGTCAGCCGCCGCACGATGGGCATGTTGTACGCCGGGTCGCCCGGGTCCATCCGGTCGGCGAACCACAGCCGGGTCTGCCCCACGGTCAGCGGGGCCATGCGCTCGATCGCGTCCTGGGGGAAACTCATCGGGTCTGCTCCAATCGCCCGCCGAGCCAGCCGGCCAGCACGCTCAGGCTCTCCAGGGCCTCGAAGATCTCGTCGGCTTCGACGAGGAGGCCGAATTCGTCCTCGATCGCGTCGATCAGGCGCAGCCGCGCCAGGGATCCGACGCCGAGCGCGGCCAGCGCGGCGTCGGGGTCCTGCGCGATCCGGGCCGCGGACACCTCGCCGTCGCAGGCCGCGCTGATCAGTTCGGCCAGCCGGGTGCGCAGCGCGGCGGCGTCCGCGGCGCTCACGCGCTTTCCCGCGCCACGCGGCGGGCGATCTCGCCCGCGGTCGGCTCGTCGAAGAACACGTCGACCGGCACGTCGACGCCGAACCGGTCCCGGATGCGCGCGCCGAGCTGGATCACCGTCAGCGAGTGCCCGCCGAGGTCGAACAGGTCCTCGTCCGGGCCGAGGTCCTCGAAGCCGAGTACCTCGCACCAGATCTCCAGCACCCCGGGCAGCACCGCCGCCAGTGCGGCGTCGGGGGCGGACGCCGGCTCGGGCGCGGCGCGGCGCGCCGTCGGGGCGGTGTCGCGGGCGATCGCCGCGGGCGGCAGCGCGGCCCGGTCGACCTTCCCGTTGGGCGTGAGCGGCCAGGCGTCCAGGAACGCGAAAGCCGACGGAATCATGTACCCGGGCAGCAGCGCGCCGAGGTGGCGACGCAGCTCCGCCGCGTCATCGAACCCTGGTTCAGCACGCAGCACGTGCGCGGCCAACCGGCCGACCCCCTCCTGTTCGAGGGCTGAGACAATGGCCTGAGCGACCGCCGGGTGCGCCGCCAGCGCCGTCTCGATCTCCCCGGGTTCGATCCGGTATCCGCTGGCTTTCACCTGATGGTCGGTGCGGCCGAGGAAGAGCACACTGCCGTCCTCGCGGCGGCGCGCCAGGTCTCCGGTCCGGTAGAGCCGTGCGCCGGGTGGCCCGAAGGGGTCGGGCACGAACCGGTCCGCGGTCAGTGCGGATCGGCGCAGGTAGCCCTCGGCCAGCCCGCCGCCGAGATACAGCTCGCCCGCGACCGCGTCGGGCAGCAGCCCGAGCCGTTCGTCCAGGACGTAGGCCCGATAACCGGGCAGCGGGCGGCCGATCGGCTCGGCCCCGCCCGCGCCCTCGACCGGCGCGGCCGTCGCCCAGATCGTCGCCTCGGTCGGGCCGTAGCAGTTGACCAGCCGTTTCACCCGCCCGTAGAGTTCGCGGCCCAGCTCGGGCGTGAGCGCCTCGCCCCCGGTGACGGCGGTCAGGTGCGGCGCCTCGAAGCCGGATTCCAGCAGCACCCGCCAGCCGGCCGGGGTGGCCTGGGCGTGCGTCACCGCCGAAGCCGCCAGCAGACGGCACAGACCCCGGCCGTCCTTCGCCGCGCCCTCCGGGGCGAGCACGCAGCGGCCGCCGGTGACGAGAGGAACGTAGAGTTCGACGGCGGCGATGTCGAACGAGAGCGACGTCGCGGCGAGCCAGACCGCCTCGGGGCCGCTCTCGAGCAGATCGGCCATCGCGTCGAGCAGGCCGATCAACGGCCGGTGGCCGACGCGTACGCCCTTGGGGCGTCCGGTGGACCCGGAGGTGTAGATCACGTACGCGGTCGCGTCCAGCGACGGGGCGGGCAGCGCGGCGGCGAACCCGTCGTCCTCGGCCCGGTCCGGTACGACGGGGTCGAGCAGCTCACGGGCCGCAACGTGTCGGGCCGAGGTGCCCGAGCCGGCGGCGGGCTCGTCGCCGGACACGACCAGGACGGCCTGGCAGTCTTCGAGGACGAAGGCGATGCGCTGCGCGGGGTACTGCGGGTCGACCGGGACGTAAGCCGCGCCCGCCTTGAGAATGCCGAGCAGGACCGGCAAAAGCTCGGCGGTCCGCGGCGTCGTCACGGCCACCAGGTCGCCCGGCCGCACGCCGAGCGCCCGCAGCCGCCTCGCGGCGAGATCGGCCTGCGTGGCAAGGCGCCGGTAGGTCGAGGTCTCGGATCCGGCGGTGACGGCGATCGCGTCCGGGTTCGCCAGCGCCTGCCGGTCGATCGACTCGGCCAGCGTCCGCGCCACAGCGGTGGCCGGCGCCGGCCCGGCGGAGAGGGCGAGCAGCGCGGACTGCTCGGCCGCGGTCAGCAGCGGCAGGTCGCCCATCGGCGTTGCGCCGGACACACCGGCCTCGAGCAGCGCGAGGTAGTGCCCTGCGACAGCCTCGCCCTGACCGGCCGACCACTGCGCGGCCGGGTACTGCAGGATGAGCTCGGTTCCCGCCGCGCGCTCGACGATCTGCACGTTCAGGGTGTTGCGAGCGGTACCGCAGAACACTGACCAGTCGACCTTGGCGTCCACGTCGCCGAAGTCCGGTTCCGCCCCGGCGGCGCGGTAGCTCAGCGAGACCGCGGCCACGGCGCTGCGCGGTGAGAGTTTGCCGACCAGCCGGGCCAACGGCGTACGGCGCACCCGGTACACCTCACGCAGCCGCTGCGCCGCGTGCGAGGCGCAGTCCGCGAACGGCAGCGCCGGATCAGGGTCGAAGGTGACCGGCAGCTCGTTGACGAACAGTCCGACCGCCGGATCGGCGGAACGCGGCCGGGTGGAGAGCTGGATGCCGAACTGCGGTCGGGCCGTGCCGTAGCGGCGCAGCAGCGCGGCCAGCGCCGCGGCGTAGAGCTCGAACGGCGTATGGCCGAGACGTTGCGCCGCGGCGGCGATCCGCTCGCGCAGCCCGGCATCGAGCACGACGCGCGTGCACGCACCGGGCGCGGGCTGGTCGCTGGGGCGTGGCGCGCCGGGAAGCGCGGGATGGCGTTCCCGCCACTGCCGGTAGTCCGTGGGCAGGATCGCCGGTTGTTCGCCGTCGCCGCACTGAGCCCCTGGCGCAGCGCGCGGCGTGACGGACAGGCCGCGATACTGCGCGGCCAGGTCCTGTACGAGCACGTCCTTGCTCATGCCGTCGAACACCGCATGGTGCGCCACGAACACGACCCGGTAGTGCCCGGCCGTCATCTTGATGACGTCAAAGCGGGCCAGCGGACCGGAATCCAGATCGAAGGGTTCGTCGATCAGGCGCGCGGTAAACGCTTCCACCTCGCTCGGTGCGACCGCGCACAAGCGGACCGGGGGCGGGTCGCCGGTCTCGACGCGCAGGCCGTCGGCGTCCGACCGGAAGGTCGAGGCGAGCGCCGGGTGCGCGCTCGCGACGACGCGGCAGGCACCGAGCAGCGACTCCTCGTCGACCGGTCCGGACAGCTCGACGATGAGGGGCAGGTGGTAGAGCGTGCGGCAGTGCGAAGTCTGCTCGGTGAGCCAGATCCCGTATTGGGCCGGCGTGGCGATGGTCACGCAACCTCCTGAACTCGTACGTCGGAGTGATCGGCGCGCTCGGCGCGACCGCGCTCGGCCTGCTCGCGCAGTAGCCGTTTGAGGACCTGGCCGGCCGGGTTGCGCGGCAGCCGCGCAACGAACAGGAAGCGCTGCGGGACGGCGTGCGAGGCCACCCGCGGTGCCAGGAAGGCGCGCAGCTGCTCGGCGGTGGTCTCGGGTGCGCCGAGCACCACGGCCGCGGCCGGGACCGTGCCGAGCACCGGGTGGCCGAGGCCGAACACCGCCGCGTCGCAGACCCCCGGGTGCTCGTGCAGCGCGTTCTCCACCTGAAGTGTGGAGACCTTGAACGCGCCGGTCTTGATCACGTCGCCGTCGCGGTCGACCAGGAACAGGAAGCCGTCCTCGTCGAAGTAGCCGAGATCGCCCATCCGGATCCAGCGGCCGCGGAAGACGGCGCCGTCGGCCCGCTCGGCCCGGTAGTAGGACCGGGGTGAGACGGGCGAGCGCAGCCAGACCTCGCCGGTGACACCCGCCGCCGCCGCGGCGCCCTGCTCGTCCAGGATCCGCACGGCCCCGTCCACCGGGCGGCCGAGTGCGGCGGGGCGGGCCGGATCGACGATCATGGCGGTGAAGGCCGGCGCCGCTTCGGTCGAGGTGTAGGTGTTGACGATGGTCGCCGAGGGGAACGCCTTGGCCAGACCGGCCGCGAGAACCGGCGTCAGCGGCGCGGCGGTGGACCCGACGAGCCGGACGCCGGTCAGATCGGCGCGGGCCGCGGCGTGCGAACCGATGAGTTCCGCGGCCATCGCCGGGACCAGGAAAACCGACCCGACCTGGTGAGCCTCGATCGCCCG
The DNA here is from genome assembly GCA_050725375.1 of Actinocrinis sp. Taxonomy (GTDB): domain Bacteria; phylum Actinomycetota; class Actinomycetes; order Streptomycetales; family Catenulisporaceae; genus Actinocrinis. The sequence goes on from JBOHCW010000509.1 coordinate 10,367, forward strand.
GGCGAACGAGCGCGGTGTGAACGCGGGCGCCACCAGCGCCCCCGCGTGCGCGTTGAGCGCGTTGACCAGCATGGTCTGTCCCGCGTTGGTCCCGATCGGGAAGGAGTGCAGGAAGTGCTCGGAGTGCCGCAGCGGCCGCAGCCGGGGGTCGAGCACGCACCCGTGCACGAGGTTGGCGTGGTCCGCGAGCACCGCCTTGGGACGGCCGGTGGTGCCAGAGGTGTAGAGGATCTGGGCCGGATGCCCGGGCGTCCAGGCGGCGAGCGATCCGGCCGGGTCCCCGTCGACCGCCGCCGTTGCGGCCTCGACCCACCACGGTCCGGCGGGCGCCTCCAGGCGGGAGCCGCGCAGCACCCCCACCGGCTCGCAGTGCTCGAGCATCAAGGCCAGCTCGGCCGGCGCGGCGCGCTCGGAGACCGGAACCGCCACGCAGCCGGCCGCGAGCACGCCGAGGAAGCAGAGTGCGTAGACGTCCCACTCGCGCGAATCGAAGCGCAGCACGATCCGGTCGCCCGGGCGCGCACCGCGTTCGGCCAGCCCCGCGGCGACGGCTTGAGCGCCGCCGAGCCAGCGCCCGAACTCGAGCGAGCCCCCGCCCAGCACCCGGACCGCGGTCCGTTCGGGCTCCTGCCGCGCGCGTACCTCCAGCAGATGCAGGACGGAATCAGGCCGTCGTACTCCCCGTGTCGACACATTCCCCTCTTCCGCGATCGCGACCGCCCCAGCCCAGTCGATGTCAGTGTGCCGGGGCCTGGTAGCCGCTCGCTGACCTCAGCGGTCAGCGGTGCGCTATACCGGTCTAGTCCGCGTTTTCAAAGGAGCGTCGGACAAGGCCGGGGCGATGCTTTGAAGGCACGTGCTAGCCGACCGGCCAGACCTCAGCCGACTCCGCCTCACCCGGATGTGAGCGTCACACGCACCTCGCTCAGTAGCAGCTCCTGCAGACCGGTCAACAGCTTCTCGGTCTGTTCCAGCGGCAGCCGACGACTGTCCGCGAGCAGCCGGACGCTCGCGTATCCCTTGTCAGGCCAGAGTTTGAGGAACATCAACGAATCCTGCTTCGCCATCCGCCCGTCCCACCGCACCGGGCTGGGTTCGAGTTCGCGCACCTGCTGCTCGTCCGGGGTGGCGGCCGCCGGCATGAAGTCGTTGAAGAAGGAGTCGAGTTCGAGGACGCGGCCGTGTTCGCTGCCCGCCTGCGCCACCACGTCCCGCATCGCCACCGGGTCGTAGTGACCGTGGCGCGCCGCGGTCAGCAGCGCTGCGTCCGCCTTCCCGGCCAGTTCGGCCAGGGTTCGCCCGCGGGTGCGCAGACAGACCAGGCCGTCCTGGACGAAGTTTCCCACCGCCGTGCGCTGCGCCGGGGCGGCACGATTGCCCAGGATCACCTTCAGGGCGAGCGGATCCTGACCGGTGAGTTCGCTCAGGCGGGTGGCGAAGGCCGCGAGGATGACCGCGCCCGGCGTGCGATGCCACCGGTCGCCGAGCCAGCGCGCGGCCAGATCGACCGCGGGCCCGTCGAGGCACGCCTCCCGCCAGCGGTCCGGTTCGCCCTCGGCGGCCGTCGGAACGGCCGGCAGCAAGGGGGCCGGCGCGTCCTCGAGCAGCGTGCGCCACTGCTCCAGCGCCGCCGCGCAACGCCGTTGCGCCATCGGGCCCGCCTCGTATTCCGCCTGCTCGCGCGGTGTGCGCCCGTCCGGCCGCGGCGGCAGTCGGCCCGGATCGCGGCGCCGGTGCGCGGCGAGCCGCCGCAGGTCGTCGATGAGTACTTCCATGCCGCCGCCGTCGCTGATCAGGTGCGAGACGACCAGTCCGAGAGCGTATACGCGATCGGCGGATCCGAAGGCGAGGGCGCGCACCGACGGTCCGTCGCACTGATCGAAGCGCTCGCGCTGGCTGAGGTCCACCAGTGACCGCGCGGCCGTCTGCGCCTGCGCGCGTTCGGCCGCGAAATGCCGTACCCGCAGGGTTCCGGTGCCGTGCAGGGTCTGGCGCAGCGATCCGTCCGGCGCCGCGAAGCTCGTGCGCAAAGCGGGATGCCGCACGACCGCCTCGCGCACAACGGCGGCCAGGTCGGCGGGCGCGAGGCCGGATCCGAGCGTGAGTACGCGGCCGAGATTGAAATAGTGGTCATGGGGCGCGTACCACTCGATCGGGTACCAGATGGCGCGCTGGCCCCAGGTCGCCGGGCCGGACCAGTCCTCAAGGCCTCCATATTCGACGGCTATATCTGAATACCGGTCCATCTGGTGTTTCCCTCCTCGGGATTCCGGAGAGCGGATGGCCCGCGGCTCGCAATGCCACGAGATGGTATGGTCCGAACCCGGTCAGGGTCCAGATCAACCTCAGCCAGGCCTCGATGTTCAGCTGTACTGAAGGGTCGAGCGCGAAAACGGGACCCGTATTTCTGAGCGGGGATGGGGGAGAACCAGGATATGTCGGTCGTGTTCGGTCTGCTCGGCCCGGTCCGCGCCGCCGTGGACGGCCGGGAGATCGTCATCAGCTCCCTGCGGCAGCGGGAGTTCTTCGCCGCGTTGCTGCTGCATCCCAACCGCAGCCTGCGCCCGGCCGAGCTGGCGCAGTTGGTGTGGTCCGACCGGCCGCCGGCGGCCTGGCGCGGCACGCTGCAGAGCCATGTGATGCGACTGCGGCGCACCCTCGGGCCCGAGGCGGGCGCCCGGATCAGGACCACCCCCACCGGCTACACCGTGCGCGTGACGGAGGAGGAACTCGACACCCTGAGCCTGGTCGCCCACCACGCGCTCGGCAGCCAGGCGCTGGGCCGGCACGACTGGCAGGGCGCGTGCGACCATTTCACCGCCGCGCTGGGTCTGTTCCGCAGCGACCCGCTCGCCGACGTCGAGGTGCTCGCGGTCCGCAGCGGCCAGTCGGCCCGGTGGGAGGAGCTGCACCTGCGCGCCCTCGAAGGCAGGATCGACGCGGATCTCGCCCTGGGCCGGCACGCCGAGGTCATCGGTGAACTGCGATCCCTGATCCACCGTGACCCGTTGCGCGAGCGCGCGCACGCCCAGCTGATCGACGCGCTCGCCGCGGTGGGCAGGCGGGCGGAGGCGCTCGAGATCTACCGCGAGTTGCGCGCGCGGATGGTCGGAGAACTCGGCATAGAGCCGGGCGAGCAGACGCGGCAGGCACATCTGCGTGCTCTGATGCACGTGCCGAGGCCCCGGATCGCGGACGGTGCGGCGCGGCAGGAGTCCGGCGCCTTCGCACCCGACTCACTGCCACCGCCCCATGTGCACTGGGTCGGCCGGGAGACGGAACTGGCCGCCGTCACCGACGCGGCGCACGACGCCGCGCACGGCCGCGGCACGCCGATCGTCGTCATCGCCGGCGGCGGAGGCATCGGCAAGACGGCGATGGCCGTGCGGGCGGCGCGGCAGTGCGCGCAGAGGTTCCCGGACGGAAGGCTTTTCCTGCGCCTGGGCGCAGCATCCGCCGGCCCGGTCCCCGCGGCCGAGGTGCCCAGGCTGCTGCTGGGTCAGCTCGGCTTCGCCGACTACGAGATGCCGCGCGACACCGCTCACCGCCAACGGCTGGCCGCCGACGTTCTCGCGCATCGCAGGGTCCTGGTGATCCTCGACGAGGTCGACGACGGCATGGCGCTGCTTCCGTTGGCCCCCCGCAGCGGAACCAGCGTGCTGATCCTGACCGGACGTGCCGCACCGCTGGAGTACCTGCCGGGAACAGTGGTGAGACTCACCGGCCTCGGGGCGGCGGAGGCGCTCGCCCTGCTGCGCGCCACCGTCGGCGCGGACCGGATAGACCAAGAGCCGAAAGCGGCCGAAGCGATCGCCCGAGCCTGCGAAGGTCTGCCGCTTGCCTTGCGCATCGCGGCGGCGCGGCTCGCGTCGAGGCCGGCCTGGGCGCTGTCCACGTTCGCGCAGCGCCTCGCCGCCCCGGGCAGCCGCCTGCACGAACTGCGCCTCGGCGAGCTCTCCGTGCGCGCCGTGTTCGAGTCCAGCCTGCGCGCGGCGCAGCGCCGGGCACTGCCCGGCGCGGCCTCACCCGCGCATATCCTGCGCCTCCTCGGCGCGGTCCCCCCGCAAAACCTCACACTCGACGCCGTCTGCGCCCTCGCCGACGCGGAGCCGCAGCAGGTCGAGGACGCGCTCGAAGCGCTCGTGGACCACCGCCTGGCCGACTCCCCCGAGATCGGCGTATACCGCCTTCCCGAACTCCAACACGCCTACGCCGCCGACCTCGCCGCGCCCCACCGCGCCCACGCCCACGCACGCCCCGGCGGCGTCCTCCACGCCGTGTGACTGCGGCTTCCGCTCGGGCGGCGGCCAGGAACAGCTGCGACGTCGTCAGGCGTAGTGGCGGTAGAGCGCTTGCGCGACGCAGGCGGGCTTGTTCGATCCGTCGACCTCGACGGTGAAGGTGACTTGCATCTGCACACCGTTGCCGTTGACGGGCTCGACCGAGTCCACGACCGCGTGCAGCCGGATCTTCGCGCCGACGCGCACCGGGCTCGGGAAGCGTACGCGCTCCAGGCCGTAGTTCAGGCTCATCGAGGTTCCGCGGATCTGCAGGAGTTGGTTGAACAGCGGGATGATCAGGGACAGGGTGAGGTAGCCGTGCGCGATGGTGCCGCCGAACGGGCCTTTCGCGGCGCGTTCCGGCTCGACGTGGATCCACTGCCGGTCGTCGGTGGCGTCGGCGAACGTATCCACTCGGTCCTGCGCGATTTCCAGCCAGTCGGTGCGGCCGAGGTCGATGCCGACGAGGGCTAGGAGTTCGTCGAGGCCGTTCGCGGTGCGGGGCATGCAGCGCCCCTCCTGTCTTCGGTTTCTGGTTCGGGTTCCGGTTCGGTTCCCGGTTCGGATTCTGCTTCCGGTTGCTACGGCCGCGGGTCGGCCGGGCGCGGGACGTGGCCGGGAGTCGCGCGCAGTTGGGCTTTGAGGACCTTGCCCGCGCCGCTGCGGGGCAGGGATTCGGCGAAGACGACCGACGTGGGGATCTTGTACTTCGCGAGCCGGCCGACGAGATGCTCCAGCAGGTCCTTGGCGGTCGCCTCGTCGGCGGCGACGCCTTCGCGCAGCACGACGACGGCCCGGCCGACCTCGCCCCAGCGCTCGTCGGGAACGCCGATCACCGCGCACTCGGCGACCGCGGCGTGGCCGTAGAAGACCTCTTCGACCTCGGCCGGGTAGACGTTCTCGCCGCCCGAGATGAACATGTCCTTGACGCGGTCGACTACTCGGACGTAGCCGTCGGCGTCTACGGTGGCGACGTCTCCGGTACTCAGCCAACCGTCGCGTATGGCCTGCGCGGTGGCTTCGGGCATGCCCCAGTAGCCGCGCATCACATTCGGGCCCTGCACCTCGATCTCGCCGCGTTCGCCGATCGCGGCGCTCTCCTGCTCGCCGGCGCTCGCTGCGATGGCCCCGATGCGCACGTCGGTGAAGAAATGCGGCACGCCGGCCGTGCCCGCTTTGGCGAGCGCGTGGTCGCTGTCGAGCAGCAGAACGCCGGGCGACGCCTCGGTCGCGCCGTACCCCTGGATGAAGCAGAGCCCGCGTTCGAGGTAGCGGCGGATGAGCGGCTCCGGGACCGGCGCGCCACCGCACATCAGGCTGCGAACGCTCGACAGGTCGGCGGTCGCGAAACCGGGTTCTGCCGCGAGGGACTGATACATGGCCGGGACGCCGAACATCACGGTGATCCGGAGACGCTCGACCAGTTCAAGCGTGCGTACGGGATCGAAAGCGGTCTCCAGGACGACCGTGCCGCCCTTGAGCAGCGTTGGAAGGCAGGTCATGTTCAGCGCCGCGGTGTGGAACAGCGGCGCGGTGACCAGCGTGACCTCGTCGTGCGCGAAGTCGGCGTCGACCAGGACGTTGATGCTGTTCCAGGTGATGTTGCCGTGGGTGAGCTGCGCGCCCTTGGCGCGGCCGGTGGTGCCCGAGGTGTACATGATCAGGCACGTGTCGTCGAGCGAGACCGGCTCGTCGATCGGTTCCGGATCGGGCGTACCGCTGCCGCCGGCGACGATCCGCTCGTAGGCGTCGTCGATCGGAATGGTCGCGCGCAGCGTCGCGACGTGGTCGGGGGTGACTGAGGTGTGGGAGACGGCGTGGATCAGGACTGCCGCACCACAGTCGGAGAGACAGTGGTCTAACTCGCGCTCGGCGAGGCGGGTGTTGAGTGGTACGAACACGGCACCGAGCCGGCCGGTCGCGAAGAGGGATTCCAGGAACGCCGGGTGGTTCGGCGCGACGAACGCGACCCGGTCGCCGCGCCGGATGCCGAGCGAGCGCAGATGGTGCGCGAGGCGGGTGGAGCGCTCGTGCAGTTGCGCGTAGGTGTAGCGAGTCTCCCGATGGATCACGGCGACCGCGCCGGGTGTCTTGCGGGCGCGCCGCGCCGTCCAGGAGCCGAGGCCTTGGTTCCGCATGGTGGTGGGATCCTTCACTCGGGCGCGCGGAGGCGACGGGGAATCAGGGCTCGGTCTCGAGCGCGGCCGCGGCCTTGTCGAGGCCGAGCAGCCGGGCGGCGTTCCGCTTGAGGATCAGCGGCCGTACCTCGTCCTTGATCGGCAGTCTGGCGAAGTCGGCCAACCAGCGGTCCGGGGTCAGCAGCGGATAGTCGGTTCCGAACAGCACCTTCTCCTTCAGCAGCGTGTTGGCATAATGGACCAGCTGCGGCGGGACGTACTTCGGCGACCAGCCGGACAGGTCGATGTACACCCGCGGCTTGTGCGTGGCCACCGCCAGCGCCTCGTCCTGCCACGGGAAGGACGGATGCGCCAGGATGATCGGCAGATCCGGGAAGTCGGCCGCGACATCGTCCACGAACATCGGGTTCGAATACTTCAGCCGAATCCCGCCGCCGCCCGGGGCGCCGGCGCCGATCCCGGTCTGCCCGGTGTGGAACACCGCGATCGCACCGGACGCCTCGATCGCCTCGTAGAGCACGTAGGCGTCGCGGTCGTTGGGATAGAAGGCTTGCACGTTGGGGTGGAACTTGAAGCCGCGCACGCCGTACTCCGCCACGAGGCGCCGTACCTGCCGCGCCCCGGCGCGACCCTTCGCCGGATCGATGGAGGCGAACGGAATCAGCACGTCGGGATGGCGCCGCGCCGCCTCGGCGATCTCCTCGTTCGGCACGGCCGGGATTCCGGTGGCCGCCTCGGCGTCCACGGTGAAGACGACCGCGGCCATCCGGCGCTCCCGGTAGTGCGCGGCGATCTCGTCGAGCGTGGGCTTGCGGTGTTCGGCGTCGATCTTGAAGTACGACGTCGAAGACTCCTCCAGCTGCGCCGAGAGCGAGCCGGCGCCGGATGCGGAGACCTCGGCGTGTGTGTGCACGTCGATCGCGATCAGTTCGTCTAGGTTCAGCATGCTGGTTCCGTGGCCCGCGCTCACAGCCGAGGCGCCGGGATGCCGTACGTCTGCGGGTCGCGGCCTACCGACACCGGCCACGCGTCGGCGATCGCGTCGGCGCTCCAGCCGCCGTCCGCGTACGCCACGGCGACCTCCTGCGGGTGTGACCAGAGGGAGAGCTTGTCGCCGCCGATCCCGATGCACTGGCCGGTCACCTGCGCCGAGGCATCCGAGGCCAGGTAGACCACGAGCCCTGCGACGTCCTCGGGAGTGCCGAAGCCCTCGCCCTTGCGCAGCGCGTCGGGCAGCGGCGTGCCGTCACGCTCCAAGGCTTCGACATGCGGGGCGAACGCCGGGATCGTCCGCGTCATCGCGGTCGCCGCGACCGGAATCAGAGCGTTGACAGTGATCTGCGACCTGGCCAGCTCCAGCGCCCAGGTACGCGCCATCGCCGCGATCGCGGCCTTGGCGGCCGCGTAGTTGGTCTGGCCGAAGTTGCCGCGCTGCCCGGCCGGGGAGCCGGCGACGATGACGCGGCCGCCCTCACCCTGCTCGCGCATCCGGTTCACCGCCGCGCGCGCGCAGGTGAACGTGCCGCGCAGGTGCACGCCCACGACCGTGTCGAAGTCGTCGTCGGACATCTTCCACAGCACGCGGTCGCGCAGCACTCCGGCATTGGTGACCATCACGTCCAGCCGCCCGAAGGACTCGACGGCGCAGGCGACCAGCGCCTCTGCCGTCTCGGTCGGGCCGACCGCGGCGGCCAGCGCCACGGCCCGTCCGCCGGCGTCGGCGATCTGCTTCGCGGCGCTCTCGGCGGCGTCCGCGTCCACGTCGTTGACCACCACCGCCGCCCCGGCCTCTGCCAGCGCCTTGGCGTAGGCCAGGCCGAGACCGCGGCCGCTTCCGGTCACCACCGCGACCTTGCCGGTCAGGTCCGTCCGTGCCTGTGTGTTCGTATGCGGATTCGTCAAGCTGGCGGCCCTTCGCTTCGCGTCTGTGCGGGTTGTGGATCATCGGCGAGCGACTGTGGGCTGATCAGCGTCTCGTGGGTGCGTCCGCCCAGACCGAACACGGCCAGCAGCGCGGCGGCGAGCGCGGAAATGCCGCACACCAGGTAGCCGATCGAGTAGGCGTGGTCGAGGGCGTGGAAGGCGACGTCCTTGAGCGGGTTGAACGGCACGGTCTGGCCGCTGGGCAGGGTGACCGCCCCGGGCACGGCGTTGGCGCCGAGCGGTCCGGAGTTCACCGCGCCGATGGCGGCCTCCAGCGCCGGTTTCTGCGCGGCGGGCGCGCCGGCGGCGGAGCCGTTGAACGCGGCCAGTGCCTTGGCCAGCACCGGATCGCTGCCGACCTTGGCCGAGATCTGCGCGGCGGCCCGGCTCAGCGCGATCGCGCCGACGACCGCGGGGCCGAGGGTGAAGCCGAAGTCGCGCAGCATACTGGTCGATCCGCTGGCCATGCCGGCCAGGTGGTTCGGCACCGTGTTCACCGCGACGGCGGTCACCGAGGACAGCGCGAGCGCGAAGCCGATGCCGACCAGCAGCAGCGGGACGATGACCGGCGCGACCGACAGATCGGCGGCGGACAGAGCGGTGAGCCAGAAGTCGCCGCCGGCGATCAGCACGAAGCCGACGCCGAGGGTCCAGCGCGGGTTGTAATGTTCGAGCGTGCGCGAGGTGAGCGGCACCATCACCAGCGCCATACCGTTGAGCAGCAGGAAGGCGATCGAGGTCTTGAGCGGCGTGAAGCCCTGGATCGCGGAGAGCCGGATGCTGGTGGCGTAGGCGGTGCCGAGGAAGGCGAACATGCCGACGACCGTGGCC
>JBOHCW010000510.1:0-6121 GCA_050725375.1 Actinocrinis sp.
GCATCCTGGTCGCCCGGCGATCGTCGTCCTGCGTCGTGATCGGCCGGGCCTCGTGATCGAGCAGTTCGAGTGCTTCGATACCCGGGATCACCGGCAGCAGCGCGGCGACCAGCGCGCGATACAGGGCCCTGACGGGCTCGCCGGACAGGCCCGTGGTGTTCACACAGCGGCCGTCCCGCTCGACGCGCAGCATTGCCCGGGTGAAGGTCGCGGGCCGTTCCGGCGAGCCGGCGGTGGACACCTGCCAGGCCTTGACGCGGAACGCGCGCGGGATCGGTTGCTCGGCCAACTGCTCGCGCAGCAGCAGTTCGAAGGAGGCGTCCGCGGACTCGACGGCGTAGCCGAGCCTGCCCAGCTCCTTGATCCGCAGCATCGCCCGGTTGACCCGCTCGTCCGCGGCGTGCACGCGATAGCCCAGCTCGCGTGCTTTGAGCTCCACCGAGGAGCGGCCGCCGAGGTCTGATACCAGAACCCTGCTGCGCGAGCCGACCCGCTCCGGGTCGATGTGCTGGTAGAGGCTCGGGTCCAGCCGGACGGCCGAGGCGTGCAGTCCGCCCTTGTGCGCGAACGCCGAATCGCCGACGTACGGCGCCGATCGCGGCACGGGCACGGCGGCCAGTTCGCCGATCTCGTGCGCCGTGCGCGCCATCCCGGCCAGCTGCGCGGGGGAGAGCAGTCGGCGCCCTTCCTTGAGCGAGAGGTTCGCCATGACGCTGAACAGGTTGGCGTTGCCGCATCGCTCGCCGTATCCGTTGGCGGTGCCTTGTACCTGCTCGGCCCCTGCCGATACCGCCAGCAGCGTGTTGGCCACCGCGCACCCGGCGTCGTCGTGGCAGTGGATGCCGACCGGCAGGCCGCGCGCCGCGGTCTCGGCCACCACATCGACCAGCTCGGCCGGCAGCGTCCCGCCGTTCGTGTCGCAGAGCACGACTTTCTCGGCGCCGGCGCCGATCGCGGTCTCGGCGACGGCGAGCGCATAGGCCCGGTTCGCGCGGAAGCCGTCGAAGAAGTGCTCCGCGTCGACGAAGACCCGCCGTCCCTGCGCGAGCAGTTGGCGCACCGTGTCGTGGATCATCCGCAGGTTTTCCACCAGCGTCGTGCGCAGTGCCACCTCGACGTGCCGGTCGTGGCTCTTGGCGACCAGCGTGACCACGGGGGTCTGCGCTTCGAGCAGCGCGAGCACCTGCGGATCGCGCCCCACGTCGCCGTGGGGGCGCCTGGTCGAACCGAACGCGGCCAGCTGGGCGTGGCGCAGCGACAGGTCGCGGGCGGCGCGGCGGAAGAAGTCCGTGTCCAGCGGGACGGCGCCGGGCCAGCCGCCCTCGATGAAGTCCACGCCGAACTCGTCGAGCCGCCGGGCGACGGCGAGCTTGTCGGCGACCGTCAGCACTATTCCCTCCTGCTGGACGCCGTCGCGCAGCGTCGTGTCGTAGATTTGGAGCCCTCGTCGGCCGTTCGCGGCCATCTCTCTCCTTAGATGGCGGTAAGTTCCGTTTCGGGGCTTACGCGCCGTAATCGGTACGCTGGTCTGTCACCTGTGTCGGGTACGCCACCGAAACGGAATCAAACGACCTCTCAGGGTTCGCCGACCGAGTGGACGAAGCGGGGCACGGCGGCCGGCAATCGCAGTCCCGATTCGTCGCGGTAGGTGCCCCGGGCGCGGTGATGCGGGTGGTCGGCTGCCTCGGCGAGGCTGAGTACCGGGGTGACACAAGCGTCCGTGCCCTCGAAGCCGGCGGCCCAGGTGTCGCGGTCGGCCTGCGCGATGCGCAGCGCGAACACGCGGCGCAGCGCCGGCCACCGCTCCGGATCGTCGCGGTCCGGCAGTTGCGCGGGATCCAGGCCGAGGCCGCGCACGAACGCGAGGTAGAAGCGCTCCTCCAGTGCGCCCACGGCGATGTGGCGACCGTCCGCGCACGTGTACACCGTGTAGAAGGGGGCGCCGCCGTCGAGCAGGTTGCGTCCCCGGCCGCGATCCCAGAGTCCTGCCGCGCTCATTGCGGTCAGCATGGTGAGCAGCGAGGCGGTGCCGTCGACGATCGCGGCGTCGATCACCCGACCGATGCCGGTGGTCCGGCGCTCGAGCAGCGCGGCCAGGACGCCTAAAGCCAGCGGCAGCGCCCCGCCGGCGAAGTCGCCGACGAGATTGAGCGGCACGACCGGATCGCCGCCCTCCGGGCCGATCGCGTCCAGGGCGCCGGACAGTGCCAGGAAGTTGATGTCGTGGCCGGGTGTTTGCGCCAACGGTCCACGTTGGCCCCAGCCGGTCATCCGACCGTAGACGAGGGCGCGGTTGCGTGCGTGGCACGCGTCCGGGCCGAAGCCGAGCCGTTCGGCGACGCCGGGGCGGAAGCCTTCGAGTAACACGTCGCCGTGCTCGACGATGCGCAGCAGTTCGGCAAGCCCGTCCGGCTGCTTGAGGTCGAGCCGCACGATCCGTCGGCCGCGGTCGAGGCCGCGGTGCCAGGCGGCGAACGGCCGCTCGCCGTCGGCCCGGTCTATCCGCACCACCTCGGCTCCGAGGTCCGCCAGCAGCATCGCGGCGTAGGGGACGGGGCCGATCGCGGCGAGTTCCACGACGCGCAGTCCGTTGAGCGGGCTCATGCCCGGAGTGTGGGACGGCCGGGTCGACTCCCGCTGGAGGGTCGGGCGCGGCGGCCGGCGCCCCGAGCCTCCAGCGCGGCGCGAGGCGGTTTCAGGACACTGTCGCGCACCAGGCCCTGTTTGAAACGTATCGGCGGGGCCGCGACGGCTGCCACGCACGCTCGCCGCGTTGTCGGGTCGTCCTCGTACAACCGAGCATGAGGCCGACCCGCCGCCTCGCGATCGCCCGCGTCAGGCGCAGCAGCCTTATTCGACGCCACTTTCAAACAGGGCCTGGGAGCGCGGCTCGTATGGGCTCTGACGGCTCGTGAGAAGGGATCTCGTCCATGACATCGACAGAGCTGATCAGCGAGGCGCGCGCGCGTTTCCGCCGGCAGGAACCCCAATGGTCGGCGCCCGGCGAGGACGGGCTGCGGCAGGCCGCGGTCGAGGTGCCGCTGGACTACGCGGACCCGACCGCGGAGCGCATCTCGATCGCCGTCGCGCGCATCCCCGCGCTCGATCCGCGGCGCCGGCGCGGCGTCCTCGTCGCGCTCAACGGCGGCCCCGGCGGCAACCAGGGCATGGGCCGATTCAGCCCGCTGCGTTACGCCGGCACACCGGTGCACGAGGTATACGACCTGGTGGGCTTCGACCCGCGCGGCTGGGGTCTGTCGTCGCCGCTGATGCGCGAGTCGACCCAGGGCGAGGCGCCCTGGTCGTCACGTCCGGCGGACGCGGACTTCGAGCAGATCGCGCTGGACATGAAGGAGGTGGAGGCGGGCGCGGCGCGGGCGGGCGGCCGCCTGCGGGCGCACATCACGACGCGCAACTCGGCGCGGGACCTGGATATCGTGCGCAGCGCGCTGGGCGAAGAGAAGATCTCTTACATCGGCTACGCCTACGGGACGTATCTCGGCTGCGTCTACGGCACCATGTTCGGCCCTCGGCTGGACCGGCACGTATTCGACTCCTGCGTCGATCCGGCGGCGATCTGGCGCGGCCAGTACACGACACAGGCCATCGCGATACGCCGCAACGTGGACGCGTGGGCCGCCTGGACCGCGGAGCGCGACGGCGTGTTCGGGCTCGGCGACAGTGCCGTAGCCGTGGTCGCCGCCGTGGAGCGGATCGGCGCCATGCTCGGGGCGAATCCCGTCGGCGGAGTCGACCGGACCGCGTTCGACGGCGCGGTGGGCAACGGTGCGACGCACCGGCCGCTGTGGGATCAGCTCGCGTACACGGTCGCCGCGCTGGGCGCCTGCGACTTCGCGGGCGTGCGGACCGCCTGGCTCTTCGCCGCGCCCGACGGCGAGCGGCCGAAGGCCGGCGACACGCACGTCCCGGGCGTCGTCGAGGCGATCACCTGCGAGGGTGACTGGTCTAAGGACCTGGAGCCCTACTTCCGCGAGATGCGCGAGTACCGAGAGCGCTACCCGTACGGGTACGGCGTGTCCCGGGTGCAGCCGTGGGTGGCGACCTTCCGCGCCGACAAGCCGCGCGAGCCGCTGACCGAGCTGCGCCGCGCGGACTACGCGCCCGGCCTCATCGTGCACGCCGAGGGCAATCCCAACCTGAACTACCCCGGTGGCCGGGACATGGCCGCGCGGCTCGGCGACCGGCTGGTGACCATCGCCGACGACGGCTCCAACGAGGTCTTCGGCGTTCGCGGGAACCAGGCTGTCGAATCGCTGGTGACCGGCTACCTGGTCGATGGAGTCCTGCCGGAGGCCGACGTCGTGGTTTCGGGCACGCCCCGCCCCGCCGTCCCCGCCGGAGCCCGGGCCGAGGGTCGTAAAACGCCTGACACGGACGTGGTCGAGCGGTACCTGACGCGCTTTCGCGCCGCCGCCGATCCTCGGCGCAGCCTGGACGGCACGTCGGCCTCCGCTTGAATCCCGACCGGACATGCAAATCGGTGTATCGGGTGGCAACGGGTGTTCGAGGAGGTTTCGAGCATACGAACGCATACTCCACGAAGAAGCCCGGCCAAGCGGCGTGTTCAGGCCGCGGGGAGCGCGCGGCGCGGCGCCGCGGCAAGGGCACTCGACGGGACAGGGGACGGAGATGACCGGACATCGAAGCTTGACCGAGCTGGTACGGGGGCACGCCGCGGACCAGCCCGGCAGGGACGCGCTCGTCGTGGTCGACGACGGCGGCCACGCGCGCCGGATCCGCTACGCGCAGCTCGACTCCGAGTCCCGGATCCTTGCGGCGTGGCTGCACCTCCACGACGCACTCGGCGACCGTGTACTGATTCAACAGCCTGACGCGCATCAGTTCGCCGTGTCCTTCCTCGCCTGCCTCTACGCGGGCGCCATCGCGGTGCCGGGGCCGAACCCCGGCGGTTCGCGCCACGCGGACCACCGGGTGCTCGGCATCGTGCGTGACGCGAAGGCGCGCTTCGTACTGACCGACGCGAACAACGCGGCGTCGGCCAGCCAGGCGCTCGCGCTCGGCGGATACGGCGAGGTGATCTGCGTCGCCACGGACACGCTGTTGAGCCTGCCGACCGTGCCCCGGCCGGAGGACTGGCGGATGCCCGACGTCCGGCCGGACGACGTCGCGGCTCTGCAATACACCTCAGGCTCGACCGGCGACCCGCGCGGAGTCATCGTGCGACACGCGCACCTGATGGCCAACCAGGCCGCGATCCAGCGGGCACTGCGCACCGGGCAGGGCAGCGTGATCGGCGGCTGGCTGCCGCTGCATCACGACATGGGCCTGGTCGGGCAGCTGCTGCACCCGCTGTGGCTCGGGGCCACCAGCGTGCTGATGTCGCCGAGCTCGTTCGCCAAGCGGCCGGCGAACTGGCTGCGGCTGATCTCCGAGCACCGGATCGCGATCTCCGGCGGGCCGAACTTCGGCTTCGACCTGTGCCTGCGCAAGGTCGGCGACGAGCAGCTGGCCGGCGTCGACCTGAGCGGCTGGCGGGTCGCGATCAACGGCGGGGAGCCGGTTCGCCCGGAGACGGTGCGCCGGTTCGCCGAGCGCTTCGCGCCGTTCGGGCTGCGGCCGGACGCGCTGCGCGTCGGCTACGGCCTGGCCGAGGCCACGCTGATGGTCTCCTGCACCTCGGGCGCGCGCCGGCCACAGCAGTTCGAGGCCGACCGCGGGGCACTGGAGCAGCGGCGGCTTTGGCCCCCGGCGCCGAACCGGCCGAGCAGAACCCTGAGCAGTTCGGGCGCCGTGCTCGGGGTGGAGGCGCGGATCGTCGACCCCGACGGCGCGACGAAGATGCCGGACGGCGCGATCGGCGAGATCTGGCTGCGCGGCCCGAGCGTGGCATCGGGGTACTGGGGCCGGCAGCGCGAGTCCGCCGACGCCTTCGACGCGTCCACCGCCGAAGGGGAGCACGGATTCCTGCGCACCGGGGACCTGGGATTCCTCGAGGACGGCGAGCTGTACGTCACCGGGCGGATCAGCGACCTGATCATCGTGGCGGGGCGCAACCTGCACCCGCAGGACCTCGAACAGGCGGTCCAGCGGGTCAGCGCCCTGTTCGGGGCGGGTGTCGCCTTCCCGGTCGAGTCGGACC
>JBOHCW010000511.1:0-6436 GCA_050725375.1 Actinocrinis sp.
CGTCTCGGGAGCGCCACCGGCTGTTGAAATTCCCGGTGGTGCTCCCGAGACGACGCGAGGTCCCAGCTTTCGTACTCACGGCCCGTTAGCACGTCCCCCGGCCGCCGCCGGCTAGACCAGCACGCGGGAGGTGCACCAGCCGACCGCCGCCACGCAGGCGCCGCCGTCCTGGGTGATCTCGACCCGCACCCGCACCGAGCCGTCCGGGTCCGCACCCTCGGGGAACGCCCGCACGATAGTCGGGCCAGTCAGTTCGGCGTAGCGCTCGAACTTCACCGCGTAGCGGATCATGGTGGTGTTGCGCGGGTACAGCGCGCAGTGCGCGGCCTGGCGCATCGCCTCGACCAGGACCATGCCGGGCACGTGGTCCACCGGGTGGTCGAACAGCACCGGGTGGGTGGTGTCGGCCCGCAGCAGCCAGGTGTTGTCGGTCTCGGTCGGGGTGAGCACCACGTCGGCGCGCACCTCCTTGCCCACCAGGGCCGGGGAGACCGGCTCGGCCAGCGGGCGGCGGGCCGCGGCGGGCACCGGGCCCGCTCCCCCGCGCAGCCGGCGGTACGCGCCCGGGGAGACGATCTGCATCTCGCCCGAGGCGATGCCGACCGGCTCCAGCTCCAGGCCGCGGCGCAGCACCGCGACCAGCTGGAAGCCGAGCAGGGTGTCCTTGCGGAACTTCACGTCCCGGGCGGACGCGGACAGGATCAGGTTGGTCGGGGTGCCCTCGCACCGCAGGCCGGCCGCGCTCACGTCGTACGCCATGTTGGCCATCAGCGAGGCGTACGACAGCGGCGCCTTGTAGCCGACGTGACTGATCATCAGGCCGGCCTGGCGGATGGTCTCCCCGAACAGCAGCGGGTCGTGCAGGCCGCGCACGGTGCGGTAGAAGCTGTGGCCGCGCGGCCACTGGGCGGCGAGCAGGAACGTGTCAGGACGGTCGTCCTGCGCGAAGCCGGTGATCAACACCTCCGCCACGGAGGCGCGGTGGACGAACCGGCGCGGCACCGGCTGCTCGAAGAATTCGGACCGGGCGACCGCGGCGGTGCGGGCGGTGGCGCGGACGGACGAGACGTTGGCAGCACCCTGAGCCGGCTTTTCCATGGAACCGATCATCGTAGGAGCCCTCCCCGAGGACGCCCTAGCGGCGTCTGACACAAACAAACCTACCAGTAGGATTGTTTAGTCGGCAAGAGTCGATTTCTGGGTTCAAGGTCTGGTCGAGACCGGGCAAAACCGGCTATCGTCTGTGAGAACAGGCAGATCACCCCGGACGGTTCAGCAGACTCGCCTCAGGTGATACCGTCTGTGTGGTTTCAGATTCGTCCGCAACCAGGGCAAAGGCCGGTACGCCATGGCACAGCAGGAACGCGCGGTACGCACGCGGGACGCGGTCATCACCGCCGCCGCGGAGGCCTTCGCAGACGCCGGGTTCCTGGCGACGAGCAT
Organism: Actinocrinis sp.; assembly: GCA_050725375.1. Taxonomy (GTDB): domain Bacteria; phylum Actinomycetota; class Actinomycetes; order Streptomycetales; family Catenulisporaceae; genus Actinocrinis. The sequence continues at coordinate 1,444 of JBOHCW010000511.1, forward strand.
GGCCGACATCTTCGCTCGCGCCGGGGTGACCAAGGGCGCGCTCTACTTCCACTTCACCTCGAAGGAGGACCTCGCCTTCGCCATCATCGACGCCGAGGAGGAGACCGCCTCCAAGCTGATCGGCGCGATCCTGGCCGGCGACGCGCCGCCGCTGCAGAAGATGATCGACATCTCGTTCCGCTGGGGCCACGAGATCCAGATCAACCCGATCGTGCAGGCCGGCCTGCGGATGATCATCGAGCAGGGCACCTACAGCCGTCCGATGCCGCTGCCGTACAACCAGTGGAACGACATCACGATGGACCTGCTGACCAGCGCGCAGCAGCGCGGCGAGATCGAGCGCGGCGCGGACATCAAGTCGATCGCGGAGTTCCTGGTGTCCGCGTACGTCGGCTCGCAGGTGGTCTCGGCGGTGCTGTCCGGCCACAAGGACCTGCTCAAGCGGATCGAGACGATGTGGCAGGTCGTACTGCCCACCCTGCTGCCCAAGGGCGGTCCGCTGGTCTTCTTCCCGCGCCTGGGCGACTGACCCGCTCGCCTCTTCGGCTCCCGCTCACACCGTCTTGACCATGCCGCCCTCGATCAGGTGGTCGGACCCGGTGATGTTCGCCGCGTGGTCCGAGGCCAGGAACGCGATCAGGGCGCCGACCTCGCGCGGGTCGGCCATCCGGCCGGTGGTCACGCCCAGCCGGGCCGGCAGCGCCGCCAGGAACTCCTCCAGCGTCACGCCGCTCGCGGCGGCGAGCTGGGCGCCGAATCCGTCCGGCGCTTCCCAGATCGCCGTGCGCACCGGCCCCGGCGAGACGGTGTTGACCCGCAGCCCGCGCGGCCCGAACTCCTTCGACAGCGCCTTGCCGAACACGGTCAGCGCGGCCTTGGACGTGTTGTACTCGATCGGCCCGGACAGCGGCATGCGCGCACCGACCGTAGAGACGTTGACGACGCAGCCGCGCCGCTCCAGCAGGCTCGGCAGAGCGGCGCGGGTGACCCGCACGGCGCTGAAGAAGTTCATCTCGAAGATGCGCCGCCAGGACTCCTCGTCGCTCTCCAGGAAGCCGCCGAGCACGTAGTCCTCGCCGCCGCCCGCGTTGTTGACCAGCACGTCCGCTCCCCCGAGCGCGTCGAGCGCGTTCTCGACGGCCGATCGGGCGCCGTCGGCCGTGCTCAGGTCCGCGTTGACCTCGACGGCGCCGCACTCCTTCAGCTCGGCCGAGCCGCGGCGCGAGATCCCGGCGACGCGCACGCCCTCCTCGGCCAGGACCCGGGCGGCGGCCAGGCCGATGCCGCGGCTGGCCCCGGTGACGATCGCGGTCTTCCCGTGCAGGTGCAGGTCCATGTCCACTCCCCGAGTTAGAACACGCACATCGACGGCCGAAGCCGCCGAACTGACACACCGTTCTTATACAAGCCGCGGTATTACGCGCACAGGGGTGGCAAGTACACGCTGCCCTTAAGGGCACCGGAACGATCAGAGTTCCGACGCGTGCGCCCCGTACGCCCCGTCCGTACCAGTGCCCTTATCTGCGCTGTCCGTATTTCCGGATCCGGCCGGCGAACCGTGCACCGCGACGGTCCCGCCCGGCTCGTATCGCGCCGGGTCGCCGGCGCGGGTGAGGCCGGACAGCAGCAGCCGCCAGACCGAGGTCAGCGTCTCGCGCTCGATCCCGTCGGGCGCGCGGCGAAACAGCAGTTCCAGGCCGGTCAGCACCGAGGCCAGCGGGTTCGGGCGCGGGCACTGCGCGCCGGGCGCGGACCCCTCGCCGGCCTTCGCCAGCAGCTCCTCGACCAGGCCGGTCCAGTCCACGGTCAGGCCGCCGCCGTGGTCCGGGAACAGGTCGGCGTCGGTGCCCAGCCGCAGCCCGGCGCGGAACACCGGGTCGCCGGCCAGCCGGCCGGCCACCGAGTGGCTCAGGTCGATGAGCACCTGCAGCGGCAACTCCCGGCCGTGCCGGCGCCGGCGCGCGTCGTCGAGCAGCGCGCGCAGCGTGTCGGCGGCCTCCTGCACCACGGCCTGGGCCAGCTCGCGCTTGGAGGAGAAGTGGAAGTAGAGGGCCCCCTTGGTGACCGTCGCGCGGTGGGTGATGTCGGACAGCGGCGCGGCGCTGAAGCCCTCCGCCTCGAAGACCGACGCGGCGGCGCGGACGATCGTCTCGCGCGTGCGCTCGGCTCGCTCCTGTTTCGGCACGGCTAACTCCGGTTCCACGGCTGCGGCGCCCCATCGCGTCGCGCCTGGTGAGGCGGTGCGGGTTCAGGCCGCCGCCGGACGGTACGGGCGAGGGCGGGCGTCGGCCGACCCGCCGCGAGGTGACGGCGTGTCGGCAACTTCGCTGACCGGTAAAGCATACCATCCCAGCGGTTTTCGCTGGCAAGCCGTTGAATGGCTGGCACGAGCAGAGCAAATGTTCGGACGCGAGGCACCGAACGGGTTGTCGGTTCCGCGCTCCGGTGATAAAAACCACACGGATGGTTTTTTTATCTGGCGGCCGCGTCACGCGGCCCTGGTTCCTCGCGGCAGAGGAGGGGGACCGTGGAGTTCGCGGTGCTGGGACCCATGGAGGTCCACGATGAGCAGGTCGACGTCACGCCCCCGGCGGCGATGCCGCGGCGGGTGCTGGCGACCCTGCTCCTGCACGCCGACCAGGTGGTGCCGATTCCCACGCTCATCGAAGAGCTCTGGGACGACGAGCCGCCGAGGCTGGCCCGCAAGACGGTGCAGACGTACGTGTACCAGCTGCGCAAGGCGCTGGCCGGCGGTCCGACCGGCCCGGTGCGCCGGCTGTTGGAGACCCGGCCGCAGGGGTACCGCATCCTGCTGGAGCCGGGCGAGCTGGACCTGCGGCTGTTCGAGCAGCGCGCCCGGATAGGCCGCTCGGCGCTCGCGGCCGGGGACGCGGGCAACGCCGCGTCGTCGCTGCGCGAGGCGCTGTCGGTGTGGCGCGGCGACGCGCTGACCGACCTGGTGCCGGGGCCGGTGCTCTCGGCCGAGGCGAGCCGGCTGGAGGACTCGCGGCGCGGCGTGCTGGAGCAGCGGGTCGAGGCCGACCTGCGGCTGGGCCGGCACCGCGACCTGATCGGTGAGCTCAAGGCCCTGATGATCAGGTACCCGGGGCATGAGGAGTTCTGCGCGCAGCTGATGCTGGCCGCTTACCGGGCGGGCCGGCGCGACGAGTCGCTGGGCGCCTACGACCGGCTGCGCCGGGTGGTGGTCGACCAGAGCGGCCTGGAGCCGTCGGAGCGGCTGCGCCGGCTGCAGCACGCGGTACTGGTCGACTCGCCGTCGCTGGCGCTGCCGGACCAGGGCGGCGCGGCGCCGGCCCGTGAGGCGCCCGCGGAGATCCCGCCGGGTCCGGAGCACGTGGTGGGCCGCACGCACGACCTCGCGCTGATCGGCGCGTCGGTGCGGCGCAGGCCGGCGACGACCGCGCCCGGCCTGGTGGTGATCGCGGGCGCGCCCGGCACGGGAAAGACGACCGCGGCCGTGTTCGCCGCGCACCGGCTGCGCGAGAAGTTCCCGGACGGCCAGCTGTACGCGAGCCTGCACGCGGACGCCGGCGTCGGCCTCGGCGTCGACCCGCTGACGGTGCTTCAGGGCTTTCTGCGCTCGGTCTCGGACGACGAGCCGCCGGCCGCGCTGGAGCCCGCGGCGCGCAGGTTCCGCAGCTGGAGCGCGGACCGCCGCGTGCTGGTCGTGCTCGACGACGCGGCGTCGGCCGCGCAGGTCGCGCCGCTGCTGCCGAACGGCAGGGGCTGCGCCACCCTGGTCACCAGCCGCCGCCTGCTGCCCGGCCTGCCGGGCGCGGCGGTGGTGCGCCTCGGCCCGCTCGACCCCTGCGACGGCTTCCAGCTGCTCTCGCTGATCGCGGGCGAGCCGCGCGTGCTGCGCAGCCCGGAGGCCGCGCTGGAGCTGATCGAGCTGTGCGAGGGCAATCCGTTCGCGATCCGGGTGGCGGGCGAGCGTCTGGCCGCGCGTCCGCTGCTCGGCGTGGCCGAACTGGTCGGACGGCTGCGCTCGCAGGACTGGCGGCTGGCCGAGCTGTGCGCCGGGAACCTCGACGTGCGGCGACTGCTGCTTGAGGCGGGCCGGCGCCTGGATCGCGAGGAGCGCCGGGCCCTGCGCGAGCTGGCCCGCCTCGGCGAGGGCGACTTCGACCTGGCCCAGGCCACCGAGGCGCTGTCCGTCGCCGAACCCGCCGCCCGGCACGTCCTCAACCGGCTGATCGACGCCTTCCTGGTCGAGGACGCGGGCGGCGCGGGCGAGAGCTGGCCCTGGTCGACGAGGCGGTTCAAGCTGCCGGCCCTGCTGCGCCTGGCCTGGTCCTCGGCCCCGACCGCCGAGACCGAGCCGCCGCGCTCGCGCCGGCGCGGCGTCCTGTGCCGAAAGGCCGCGCGCCCGCACCAGACCTACGCGGTCAGGCTACTGCGATACTCGTGCGTGGCCTGGGGGGTTGCCGGGACCGGGCGGAAGGACTGAGGGTGCGGCGGTGTTGGTCGCGCTGCGAGCGGGGGTCGTGCGCGGGGGCCGCGAGACGCGCTGACGGGCCGTCCGGCCGACGGACCGTCAGCGTGACGGGTTCCGGCACGTTACCCGCGTGCCGGGACCTGCCAGGTGTCCTTGCCGGCGAGCACAGCCGAGAGCTCTGCGCGGCCTTGCCGCTCGGCGGCCAGGTTGAGTTGTTGGTTGAGTTGGTCGTCGTAGGTGGGGCGGGTGACCTGGCGCAGAATGCCGATCGGGGTACCGTCCAGGGTCCCGGGATCCGACAGACGCGACAGCGCGAACGCGTGCTGCGGATTTGCTGTGTGCGCGTCATGCACCACCACCGGCCGCGGATCCTCCAGCGCAACCAACGCCAGGGCGCCATCGGGCAGACGCACCGCCTTACGGCCCGGCGCCGTGATCGGCGCCCCGTGCTCAAGACGCACCAAACGCTGATCACGGGTAGCCGGATCCTTCACCGGATCGAACGCGCCATCGTTGAAAATGTTGCAGTTCTGA
>JBOHCW010000512.1:0-3830 GCA_050725375.1 Actinocrinis sp.
GGCGAGCTCGGCCACATCACGGTCGACCCGGACGGCCCGAACTGCTGGTGCGGCCGCCGAGGCTGCCTGGAGCTGTACGCCGGCGCCGAGGGGATGCTCGAACGGCTGGCCGGGCGCGGAATCCGGATCGGCGACGTCGCGGACCTGGTACTGCGCGCCGAGGCCGGCGACGGCGCCGTGCTGGCCGTGATCGGCGACGGCGCCCGGCGACTGGCCCGGGCGCTGGGCATGCTCGCGCTGGTGCTGAACCCCGCGGTGATCGCCCTCGGCGGCGAGCTCACCGCCCTGGGCCCGTTGCTGCTCGAGCCCGTCCGTGCCGAACTCGCGGCCGTCCCGTTCGGCGCCCCGATCACCGTCCGGGCCTCGGCGCTGGGCCCGCGAGCCTCACTGATGGGTGCCCTGGCGCTCGTCCTGTGCGAGTCCGGCCGCTTTACCGATCAGTCGTCTGCTCTGGTCGCCCCGAACTCCGGGCGGGTCCCCACGGTTCCGTCCCGGTCGCTCCACCCTTCCACCTCCCACTGAGGCCCCCAGTCCCACCCGAAGGAGCAAGTGCATGTCTCCTCGTGCCCTGCGAAGTACGCGCTGGCGGATGGCCACCGCGGCCATCAGCGCCGGCGTCGTCATAGCCGGCACCCTGGCCGCCGCGGTCCCCGCGTCGGCCGCGCCCACGTCCGGCGCGTCCCAGCACGCCGTCGTCTCCGGCGACGCCCGATTCGAAGTGCTCTCGCCCACCCTCATCCGCACCGAGTACGCCGGGAACGGCGCCTTCGAGAACGACCCGACGTTCAACGCCATCGGTCGCGACGGCTTCGCCCCCACGGTCTTCACCCAGGAGGTCGTGAACGGCTGGCTCACCATCGACACCGACCGCGTCCAGCTGCGGTACAAGGTCGGTTCCGGTCCGTTCACGACGGGCAACCTGACCGTCACCGAGCGGGCCGGCAAGCAGGCCGTCACCGCCGATCCCTGGACGGCGGCGCAGGTGCCCTCCTGCCAGTTCGGGGCGCTGTGCGAGGCCGAGGATCTCGCCCTGGCCGGACCGACGGTCGCCAGCGACCACAACGGTTTCACGGGCACCGGCTTCGCCGCGGGCTTCCAGAACACCGGCGACTCGCTCACGTTCCAGGTGACCGTGGCGGCGGCGGGCACCTATGACCTGGACACCCGCTACGCCAACAGCACCGGCGGCGACGGCCAGAACGTCACCCGCACGCTGAGCGTGACCGCGGGCGGCGCAGCGACGACGTTGAGCCTGCCCACCACGGCGAACTGGGACACCTGGGGCCTGGCCACCGCATCGGTGACGCTGAGCGCCGGTACCAACACCGTCACCATCGCGCGCTCGGCGACCGACTCGGGCAACGTGAACGTCGACAGCCTCGCCGTCGTGACGCCCGGGGCGGCTTACCCCGGCCCGGCCGCGCCGCAGGCCAAGCCGTGCGCCTTCGGGACCGTGTGCCAGGCCGAGTCCGGCGCGCTGGTCGGCGGAGCGACTGTGCAGAACAACCACAACGACTACGCCGGCGCCGGCTTCGTCGGCGGCCTGAGCTCCACGTCCGCGAGTGACGCGATCGACGTGACCGGCGTGCCGGAGGCCGGCACCTACCAGCTTCAGCTGCGCTATGCGAACTGGCAGACCATCCTCAGCCAGACCGGCGCCGCCGACCCGCGGACGATCTCGGTCGCCGTCGGCGCCGGCGCCCCGGCCACGACCACGCTCGCGGCGACCAGCAGCTGGGACAGCTGGCGCACCGTCGCCATCCCGGTGACGCTCGCCGCCGGCGACAACACCGTGACACTCGGCTGCCCGACGGCAGACGCCTGCCACGTCAACCTCGACACCGTCGCGGTCACCAAGACCAACGCGCCGCTGCTCGCCCCGCACGCCGCGCTCGGCGGCTACCGGCGCGGCCTGGACGGCCAGAACGGCGAGGTCGTGACCGCGCCCGGCCTGCTCTACCAGGACGGCTGGTCGCTGCTGGACGACACCGCGTCAGCGATCTTCAACAGCGCGACCCACAAGGTGACGCAGCGCCCGTCGAACGGCGGCAAGCCTTACCTGGACGGGTACGTGTTCGCCTACGGGCAGAACTACCAGCAAGGGCTCAAGGATCTGGCCACGTTGACCGGACCGTCCGAGCTGCTGCCGCGCTGGGCCTACGGCGTCTGGTACTCGGAGTACTACGACCACTCCGCGGCCGACTACGAGAACACTATCCTGCCCACCTTCCGGTCGCAGGGCACGCCGCTGGACGTCCTGGTCACCGACACCGACTTCAAGGCCGGCAGCACGTGGGACGGCTGGGAGATGGATCCGGGCAAGTTCCCCGACCCGAGCGCGTACTTCGCCTGGGCGCACTCGCAGGGGCTGCACACGACGCTCAACGTGCACCCGAGCGTCCAGCAGACCGACCCGCAGTTCCCGCAGGCGCTGGCGGCGGCCGGCGGCACGCTGCCGTCGTGCGGCTCCGGGCAGTACTGCTTCGACTGGGGCAACGCGGCGCAGCTGTCGGCGTACTTCGGTCTGCACCAGCAGATCCAGGGCCAGGGCAACGACTTCTGGTGGCTGGACTGGTGCTGCGACAGCTCCACCTCCTCGCTGTCCGGGGTCACCCCGGACGCGTGGATCAACCAGAACTACGCGTGGGACACCGACTCCACCGTCGGGCGCGGCTTCGCGTTCTCGCGGGCGTATTCGTCGCTCAACGCCGGCGGCTACAGCGGCTCGGTCGGACTGTCGACCGGACCGTGGGCCGACAAGCGCACCACCGTGCACTTCACCGGCGACACCACCTCCAGCTGGGCCACGCTCGCCATGGAAGTCGGGTACACGCCCGGCGAGTCCGCCTCGACCGGTCTGTCCGCGGTGAGCCACGACATCGGCGGCTTCAACAACGGCGGTGACCAGAGCGCCGGCGCCGAGCCGGGCAGCACCAAGCTGTCGGACGACCTGTACGCGCGGTGGGTGCAGCTGGGCACGTTCCAGCCCGTCGACCGGCTGCACAGCAACCACAGCGACCGGCTGCCGTGGCAGTACGGCACGGCGGCGAAGAACTCCGCGGAGAAGTTCCTCAACCTGCGCGAGAACCTGGTGCCGTACACCTACGCGCTGGCTCAGCAGGCCACTGCGACCGGCGTGCCGGTGACCCGGCCGACCTACCTCCAGTACCCGGACCAGCAGGACGCGTACGCGTTCGACGGCAGCGAGTACTTCTACGGTCCGGACGTGCTGGTCGCCCCGGTGACCACGTCGGGCGCCTCGGCGACGACGCAGGTGTGGTTCCCGGCCGGCAGTTCTTGGACGGACTACTTCACCGGCAAGACCTACCAGGGCGGCACGGTGCAGAACGTCGCCACCGGGCTGGACACCATGCCGGTGTTCATCAAGTCCGGCGGGATCATGACGACCCGCACCGGCGACGTCACCAACGACGACCAGAACCCGCTGACCAAGGCCACGGTGACCGTCGCCGAGGGCGCGCCGGGCTCCTTCTCGCTGTACGAGGACAACGGCACGACCACGAACAGCGCCCAGAGCACGACGACCAAGATCACCTACGCCAACCACAAGGTGACCATCGACCCGGTCAGGGGCGGCTTCGCCGGCCAGGTGCGGCAGCGGACCTGGACGATCGCGTTCCAGAACGCCAATCCGCCGACCTCGGTGTCGCTCAACGGCGCCACGGTCACGGCCGACAAGTGGACGTGGGACGCCAACTCCCACACCCTCACCGTCAACCTACCGACCCAGTCGGTTAACCAACGGCTGATGATCAGCTACAAGTAACCGGAGCGAAATAGTACGTCGGCCCCGCCCGGACAACCTCCGG
>JBOHCW010000513.1:0-6749 GCA_050725375.1 Actinocrinis sp.
CGGGTCGGCCCCGGCCGCCGGCGCGACCCGGCCCGCGCCCAGCGCGTCGGCGCGGAAGCGGGTGGTCACGGGCGGTTCGTGGGCGTCGACGCCGGTGGCCATGAGCGTCGCCTCGGCGAGGCCGTAGCAGGGCATCAGGGCGCTGCGTTTGAAGCCGCAGGGCCCGAAGTAGTCGGCGAAGCGTTCGAGGGTGTCGGCGCGCACCGGCTCGGCGCCGTTGAGGGCCAGCCGCCAGGCGCTCAGGTCGAGTGCGTCGCGCTGCTGCTCGCTCACCCGCCGCAGGCAGTGTTCGAACCCGAAGTTCGGGGCGACGCTGGTCGACGCGCCGGTCTCGGAGAGGGTGCGCAGCCACAGCAGCGGACGGGCCACGAAGGTGGCCGGCGCCATCAGGTGGGCCGGGAAGCCGCCGTAGAGCGGTGCGAGGATCCCGCCGATCAGGCCCATGTCGTGGTACGGCGGCAGCCAGGAGACCATCGCGCTGTCGCGGTCGTGCCGCAGCCGCAGGTGGATCGAGCGCAGGTTGCCCACCAGGTTGTCGTTGCCGACCATCACGCCCTTGGGCTCGGCGGTCGATCCGGAGGTGTACTGGAGGAACGCGAGCGATCCGCCCCCGGTCTCAGGTTCCTGCCACGCCTGCGCGGTCCGGTCGTCGAGCAGGTCGGTGGCGGCCCAGCGCAGCGCGCCCAGGCCCAGCGCGTCGATCTCCCGGTGCTTCGCGGCCGCGACGTCGGCCAGCGCCTCGGTGGTGAGGGCGTGGGTGGCGCGTGCGTCGCGGGCGATGGCGGCCAGCCGCCGCATGCTCTGGCCGAAGCGCCGGGTGTCCGGCGGATAGGCGGGAACGGCGATAGCGCCGGCGTAAAGGCAGCCGAGGAAGCAGGCGATGTACTCCAGGCCCGGCGGCTGCAGCAGCAGTACCGGCCGGCCGCGCTGTCCAGCCTCGGCGAGGTGGACGGCGATGGTGCGAGCGCGCAGGTCGAGCTGCCGGTAGGTGAAGGAGGCGCTGTCGGAAGGGCCGGACAGGAAACGGTAGGCGACCGCGTCGGGCCGGTTACGCGCGTGGTGGCGCAGCAGCCCGGCGACGGTTTCCGGCGCCGGCCCGTGCCAGTGCTCTTCGATTGGGTCCAGCGTCATGATCCGCTCCGTGGCGTGGGGGTCGGTTCCGGCCGTGCGCTTCCCTCCGGGCCGACCAGGCGGCGGTAGTCGGTCTTGCCGTTGGCGTTGCGCGGCAGGTCGTCGACGCGGGTGGCGGTGTGCGGCACCATGTAAGGGGGCAGATACATCGCGCAGTGCCGCTTGATCTCCAGCAGGCTCGGCGCGGCGGCCGCCGGCCGCACCGCGTAGTAGAGGGCCAGGCGGGTCGCGGAGCCCTCGCCGGCGGTGACGACCGCGGCGGCGGCGAGGTCCGGGTGGCGCAGCGCGGCGGCCTCGATCTCGCCGAGTTCGACGCGGTATCCGGACAGCTTGACCATCCGGTCCCTGCGTCCGCGGTAGACCAGCCGGCCGTCCTCGTGGCAGACCAGGTCGCCGGTGCGGTGCCGGCGGCGGCCGTGGTCGAGCGCGGCGGGCTCGGATTCGCGCCGCCAGTAGCCGGGGGTGACGCAGTCCCCTTCGACGACGAGTTCGCCGAGCGCGCCCGGCCGGGTCACGGGCCGGTCTTCGTCGTCGAGCACGAGCAGCCGGGCGCCGGTGATCGGCCCGCCGATCGGCACGGGTTCGGTCCGTTCGAGGTCTGCGGCGCCCACGCGGTGGTACGTGCAGACGTTGGTCTCGGTAGGGCCGTACAGGTTGTAGAGGACGCACAGCTCCGGCAGCACGGCGTCCAGTGCGCGCAGCTGTGCGATCGGAAAAACCTCGCCGGCGAACAGCACGTAGCGCAGCGTCTTGGCGTATTCGCCGGTCAGGGCGCCGGAGGCGGTCAGCAGGTGCAGGATCGAGGGCACCGAGTACCAGACGGTGACGGCGTGCTCGCGGATTCCGGCGGCCAGCGCGGACACGTCCCGGGTCGCGGAGTCGGGCACGAGCCACAGCGCTGCGCCGCTGGAGAGCGCGGTGAACAGGTCGAAGGTGCTCAGGTCGAAGTTGAACGAGGCGTGGTTCGCGAAGACGTCGGCGGGTCCGAGGTCCAGTTCGCCGCGTGCCCAGCCGACGAAGTTCGCCAGGCCGCGGTAGGAGATCTTCACGCCCTTCGGCGTGCCGGTCGACCCGGAGGTGTACAGGATCGCGGCGAGGTCGTCGGGGTCGGCGGTATCGGGCGGCCGCGCCGCGCCCGCGTGTGCGATCGCCGACCGCCAGGAGAGGATCGGCGCATCGCCGTGTTCGCGCGGCGAGCCGAGGTCGTCGTACGTGCCCTGAGACCCGGCGCCGTCTTCGGCGTCGGCAACGATGACCGCGCGCACGACATCGGGCAGCGGCTGGTTCGTCAGTTCGGCCAGGTGCGCGCGGTCGGTGAACACGACGACGGGTTCGGCGTCGCCGAGGATGGAGCGCACGCGGGCCGCCGGCTGTTTGGCGTCCAGCGGCACATAGGCGCAGCCGGCGTGCAGTGCGGCGAGGATCGCCATCGCGTAGCGCGGGCTCTTGCCCATCCAGACGGCCACCCGATCGCCGTGTCCTGCTCCGAGGCCGAGCAGGGCGCGGCACAATTCGTCGACCTGCGCGACGAGTGCGCCGTAGGTCACCGGGTCGCGTCCGACGAGTGCCGGGCGCACGGCCTGCTCCGGGGTGAGCGCGGCCGGCAGGCGCAGCAGGGCCGTGTCGATCACGTGTCCGACCCTCTGCGGGCCAGCACGCCGGTCTCGCGCGCGGCGTCGACGAATATCTCAGCGGCCTGAAGAAGGTCCTCGACCGTGTGCTCGCTGGTGACGCTGACGCGCAGGCGGCCCTGTCCGAGCGGTACGCCCGGGAAGACGACGGTCTGGCAGAACAGGCCCCGGTCGCGTACGGCGCGGCCCATCTCCATGGTGGTGCGCTCGTCGCCGATGACGATCGGCAGGATCGCGCTGTTGGTGTCCTCCAGGTCGAGCCCGGCCTCCCGCAGCGTACTTCGCAGCAGCCTGATATTCGACCACAGGGAGCTGATGCGCTGCGGCTCGGACTCCATCACGTCGATGGCCGCGATCAGTCCGGCCGCGACCCCGGCCGGGATCGTGGCGGCGAAGACGTAGGAGTCGGCGTAGTACCGCAGGTATTCGATGACGTCCTCGTCGCCGACGACGAATCCGCCCATGCCGGCCAGGGCCTTGCTCATCGTGCCCAGTTCCAGGTCCACCTGGCCTTTGAGGCCGAAGTGCTCGGCGGTGCCGGTGCCGTGTTCGCCCAGGACTCCGGTGGCGTGGGCGTCGTCGACCAGGACGCGGGCGCCGTAGTGCTTGGCGAGCCGGACGATCTCGGGCAGCTCGCAGATGTCGCCGTGCATGCTGAAGACGCCGTCGGTGACGACCAGCGTGCCGGCGCCCTGGTGCCGGCCGCGTTCCAGGATGCGCTCCAGGTCGGCCATGTCGTTGTGCTGGTAGATCCGCCGGGCGGCGCCGGAGAGCTTGGCGCCGTCCACGATGCTCATGTGGTTGAGCTTGTCGACCGCGACGGTGTCGTAGCTCTTCGTCAGGGCCGCGATGGCGCCCAGGTTCGCCGAGTAGCCGCCGGGAAAGACGATGCACGCCGCACGCTGTTTGAATGCCGCGAGCCGTCGTTCCAGCTCCTTGTGCAGGACGTTGGTGCCGCCGATCAGCCTGCATCCGGTGTGGGTGGCGCCGTATACGCGCGTCGCGTCGCAGATCGCGTCGATGACCTTGGGGTGGTTCGCGAGCCCGAGGTAGTTGTTGGAGGCGAACATCAGGTACTCGCGGGTGCGGCCGGTCTGCTCGTCGCGGATGACCGCACGGTTCTGGCAGCGCGACTGCAGCGGCATGCCGTACCAGTAGAGGTGGTCCTGCTCGCGCCGGCGCCGGTAGGCGGCGAAGCTGCGAGCCTTGGCGAACAGGTCGGGATCGCGCTGTTCGACGAAGTCCTTCATCGAACGCGGGTCCCACTCCCCCGCCGCCACCGCCGCCGCCACGGGCATCGGCTCGACGCTGTGCGCCTCCTCGCCCGGCGCGTCGCTCGCGGGTTGCGCGTCCGCGCGCTCACGGGCGTATTCGACGTCTGATTCGAATGCGTGGTCGCGCTCCGGTGCGGCCGGCCGCGGACGCGGTGGAAGCGGTGGAAGCGGCGTCCCGGCCGGCCACACCGCCGTCAGCTTTGCGGCGAGATCCCGAAGTGTGCGTGCCGCAACCGGTGTCGGTGCCTCGTGCGGCACGTCGAGCGCGCGTGCCGCGTCCCCGGCGATCGCGGCGAGCACCACCGAGTCGATTCCGAGCTCTCCCTCCAGGTCGACGTCGGGATCGAGGCGGTGACGCGGGTAGTGGGTGTGCTCGATCGTGGCCGTGAGCACTGCGTTCAGGACACTTTCGTCCGCGTGGACCGGCGCTGGGGGCACCTCGGCGACTGTCGTGCCGGGCTCGTCGAGGGCCAGCTCGACCGCCAGCGCCAGTTCCCGGATGGTGCTCTGCCCGCCCGGCAGCCCCGCGCGTATGGCGAACTGCTCCTTCACCTCGGCGAGGATGGACTCCAGGACAACCGAGTCGATGCCCAGCTCGCCCTCCAGGTGGCTGTCGGGCTGGAGGTGGTCGGTGTCGTACAGCGTGTGCATCGCGATGATGTCGACGATGCGGCGGTGCACCGAGGCCGAGGTGGCGGTGGCCTCCAGGCTCGTCGTCGCGCTCATCGCACGATCTCGCTCTCGGCGCGCAGCCGCTCGACGAGGGCGGCGATCGCGCCGACGGTGCGGAAGTTGTCCGGCGTGACCTCCCGCAGCGGCACGGTCACGCGGTACTCGGTCTGCACATGGTGTACGAGGTCGAATATCTCCGCCGAGTCGATGATGTTCAGCTCCAGCAGGGGCACGTTCTCGTCGAGCCCGTCGGCGTCGCCTTTCATCCAGGTGTCGGCGATGTACGTGAGCAGTGACTGTGTGATCGTCATGGGCTCCTCGATCCGGTGTTCCTCAGTGCGCTGCGGTCGGGCGAGACGGAACTGGGCGCAACCCTTCAGGCGGCCGCGCGAGCCCGGCCGAGTACGTCGCGAGCGCCCCGCCACGTCGCGCCGAGGCCGTCGATTCACCAGATCGGACCGATCCCGCCGCGCTCGCGGCCCACGCGCCCGAGGGCGACCGTCCTCGTTTTCCAGGCCGTCAGCCAGCGTCACGGAGATACCTGACGGATCGCTGACCTAGTGCTGACCGGTCGTCCACGAGCTGTAGTGACCGAGCGCGTTGCCGGCAGGATCGCGAATAAGATCAGGTGAATATCAAACACAAGACATCAAAGGCTGCACCGGCCACCCAGACCTTCCACGTATGCGCCGGTCACCGAGCGTGGCGGACTTCCCGATCGGCTTTGTCCCCGAGTACACCTGTCCGTCTCAAACGGACAACACGGCCGCCCGCATGTCGACGGCGCCGTCATCCCCCACGCCGAGCCCCGTTTCTTCGGCGGGATTCGTCAGCGATCGTCCGTTGGTTCAGGTGTCAGTACCCTGATTCCGTTGGGGCTTGTCCGCCGCGCGGCCACGGGGACGATGAGCGGAAAGGTGAAAAGCGGCAGCGAGGGGGCTGCGAGATGGTCAAGCAGCGTTGCCGTCGACGACTAGTGAAACCTGGCTCTCTCGCGAGTTCCGTGAAGTCGCTGACGTTGCCGAGCGACTGTTTCCGTCAGTCGCCCGCTGGCAGGTGGCTGGCCTATCATCGACGGATGCTTGCTGATCAGCTCATACGCTCCTTCGAGGCTCGTGACCAGGCCGCCTTCGAGGCAGCGCTTAACGAGCTCGGTTCATCGATATCCCAGCTCGGACCGGCTGAGGTGGCGCGCAACGCTGCTGCACTTGCTGCTGAGATCCACCGGCTGCCGATGGGCATCGGCTCCTACGTCACGAGGATGCTCGGAGGCATGTGCGATTACGGCGCGGATGCCGCTGCGATACTTCCCGCACTCGTAAATGGTGCGCTGCGCGTGCTCGGCAACGTCGAGCGGTTCAAGGCACTGTGCACCGAAACAGGGGTCGAGCTTCCCGACGGGGGCGACGAATCAACGTTTCCACCGACCATGGACGCTTTGATCGCACGTGCAGGCAACACGCTCGAGCCGCGGGAGATCGCGCAACTCGCAGAGTCTTGGTTTGCGGGCGACGGATGGATCCAACCGGTCCTGTTCCTCGCCCAGCGTAAGGACGTGCGGGCGATGCTGCCACGACGCGCGGAACTCACAGCAGCGGTCGAAGCTGCCGCCGAAGACGTGTCTACCGCGCACTGGCTGCGCGGCCTGCTCCTCGTTCTCGACGACGAATCATTCGTCGTTCTGCATCGCGCGACCTCACAAGGTTGGCGTTGCACCATGAGCGGCATTGGCGACAACTTTCAGTTGCATACACTGCTTGCCGGCCAGTTCGCCGAGGCGGTCGGCGCCAACCTGCCGACCGCGGTTGAACTGGCAGCCGCCAGCACGGGGGAGCCGCAGCCGCCGACAGGGATCACCGGCACCTTCAACCTCGTCGATGCGTTTGGTGCATGGATCTGGAACGAAGGCCGACCAGTCGACATCCCGCGCTGCGAGGGCACCCGCGTAGTCGTTCTCGACCCTCCCGCGTACGAGCGATCCTGGAAGGGTGTAGCTCGGGTTGAGTGACCTTTCGGGTGGTTTGCGGCTTCTTGGTATGGC
>JBOHCW010000514.1:0-2078 GCA_050725375.1 Actinocrinis sp.
CTCCCGGATAACGGGGCGGGCCGAAAGCCGCGCCCCGACCTTGGGGGGTGCTTCGATACTGCCTCACCAGCCATAAGGCCCCAGTGAGAACTGGTTGAGAATCGGCTGAGAAGCCGTCACCACGGCCCGTAGGGACCGGCGTGGGTGTCCTTACGCGCGTTGCGGCGCGGTGTGAGCTGGCGCAACGCGGGCCGCACGTCGACCATGTACACGATCGCCGCGACCGTGCCCACGATGGTCAGGATCGAGGTGACCCCGCCCCACTTCACGTCGACCAGGGCCGCGATGCCGAGGAACAGCAGCCAGGCGACCTTGGTGAGCTTGCCGGCCGCGAGGTACGCCTTGGCCGGCCGGATCGCCGCGTCGATGAACACGAAGACCTTGAAGGCCAGCAGCGCCAGCAGCAGGAAGTTGAGCGCGGTGAAGAAGCTGCCGGTGATCAGTCCGTCGCCCACGTTCTCAATGCTCCTCTCGACACCGCGCGCACTGTTGGACACCCGGAGCCGCGGCCGCGGTTCGCCGTATCCCGCAAGTATCGTCGTGCCCGCGACGCGTGTCACGCACTCGCGACACGCACGGGCCGTTCCCGACACGTACGGGCCGTCCCCACTGTCCAACGTGGGAACGGCCCGCTTCGTTGCAAATCCACTGCGCTAACGCGGTGTCACGCCTTGGGGGCCTTCGGCGCGGCGGTCCGCTTGCGCGGGGTCGCGGCGGCCTTCTTGGCCTGCGGCTTGGCGGCCGGCGCGTCGGCGACCTCGGCGTCCTCGATCTTCGGCGCGGCCTTGTTCGCGGAGCCGTTCGCCGTCGAGGTGAACGTCGAGGCGGCGGCCGGGGCCTCGGTCGGGCCGGCGGTGCCGGTCGCGTCCTCGTCCACCACTACCTGCTCGACGACCACGGTCACGTTCACGGCCGGGGCCTCGGCGCCGCCGCGGTACCGCTCGACGACGCTCTTGCCACGCTCGGCCAGCTCGTCGTAGGTCTCCACGGCCTTGCCGGCGGCCTCCAGCACCCGTCCGACCTGGACGAGCGCCAGCGACTGCACCCGGTCGCGCAACACCTGCGGGTCGGCCATGCCGACCGCGTCGAGGAACGAGGCGCGCGCGTTGCGCGGGTCGAGCGTCAGCGCGCCCGGCACCTCGGCGATGCGGGCCTGCACCTTGGCGATCCGCTCCGGCGCCTCGGACGTGATCCGCCCGGCGATCGTGGTCACGGTGCCCGCGACCTCGGTCAGCAGGGTCGGCGCGTCACGCAGCGTCGAGGCGGCCAGATCGACACCGCCGGCCAGCGCGTAGAGAGGCTTCGGGTCGGTCAGAGTCCTGCGGATCTCGTCGGTCACGTTCATCAAAATCACCAGACCTGGGGTCTCGTGGGGCGCGAGCCCCGTCGGTTATCCATCTCGCGGGCCGGTGAGCCGGCCGCGAACGAGCAAGCGTGCATGCGGTACGTCAGCCGGTCGGGTCTTGCGGCTCCGCCATGGAGCCCTCCGCGGCGGAACCGGCGCCGGAGCCGGAGCGGGAGTCGGATCGGGAGTCCGAGCGGGAGTCGGCAGGTGACGCGGCCGCCTCTGCCCGGAAGGACTCGTAGATGTCGCGCAGTATCTGCTTCTGACGCCGCGTCAGCGCGGGATCGTCCCCGATGGCGGAGAGCACCCGGCTCGCCGACGTGGAGCCCGCACCGCCGTGAGCGCCGTCGGCCTCACCGATGCCGCCGCCCTCGCCGCCGGAGCCCTCGCCGCCGCCCGCCCCGCTCCCATGAGGGGCCTGCGACACGCCGTCGAGCAGGCCGGCCCGGACGTACAAGGTCTCGGCCGAGATCTCCAGCGCCTTGGCCAGCTGCTGCAGGATCTCGGCGCTCGGCTTGCGCAGCCCGCGCTCGATCTGACTGAGGTAGGGGTTCGACACCCCCGCCACCAGGGCCAGCTGCCGCAGCGAGTACTGCGCGTTCTCCCGCTGTTCGCGGATATACGCGCCGAGCTGCGCCACGTGCTTGGGTCCCAGGAGGTTCGCCACATCCCAAGTGTGCGCCACGGTGCTTGCTATTGCAAGCGGGCGCTAGCGGGAGTTAAGCGTTACGGA
>JBOHCW010000515.1:0-4827 GCA_050725375.1 Actinocrinis sp.
CGTCAGCAATACCCTGATCGAACAGAGCCCTTACGAAGCGGTCCAGTGGGTCGAGGGCACCGTGTCCGGAGTCAGCCTGAACAACGTGACCATCGCCGGCGCCGGCACCTTCGCGATGCAGCAGCAGACCGGCGGCACGGCCACCTTCACCAACGTGGTGGCCACCGGCGTGGCGCAGAGCCCGCCGACCTACAACTGCGAAGGCAGCAACTTCGTCATCACCGACGGCGGCGGCAACTCCGGCATCACCCCGTCCTCGTGCAGCGGCGACAACCCGACCCCGGTGTACCCGCCGTACCCGGTCACCGGCGTGAACACGGCGCCCAGCTCGCTGAACTTCGGCTCGGCGGCGACCGGCACCACCAGCGCGGCGCAGACCGTCACGGTCTCGAACCCGACCGGCTCGGCCGCGTCCGTCTCCGGCATCTCGGTGACCGGCGACTTCGCGCAGACCAACTCCTGCGGCTCGTCGATCCCGGCGAACGGCTCCTGCGCGGTCAACGTCACGTTCAAGCCGACCGCGGCCGGCGCGCGCAGCGGAACCCTGACGGTCAACGCCGGCGGCGTGACCAACACCGTGACGCTCTCGGGCACCGGCACCGCACCCGGCCCGGTGCTCAACGCGAACCCGGCGAGCCTGTCCTTCCCGGGCACGGTCGTCGGCGCGACGGCCAGCGCGCAGACGGTGACCGTCACCAACTCCGGCACCACCACGGCGACCGTCTCGGGCGTCACGGTGACCGGCGACTACAGCCAGACCGACAACTGCGCCTCGATCGCGGTCGGCGCCTCGTGCGCGGTGACCGTGAGCTTCAAGCCGACCGCCGGCGGCGCGCGCACCGGCACGCTGACCGTCGCCGGCAACGCCAACAACAGCCCGACCACGGTCGCGCTGTCCGGCACCGGCATCGACAGCGGCACGAACATCGCGGCCGGCAAGCCGGCCACCGCCAGTTCCAGCAACGGCGTCTACACCCCGGCGAACCTCACCGACGCCGACGCCTCGACCTACTGGGAGAGCACCAACGGCACGTTCCCGCAGTGGGCGCAGGTCGACCTCGGCCAGAACTACGGCGTGGGCAAGGTGGTCCTGAAGCTGCCGCCGTCGACGGCATGGGCCGCGCGTACCGAGACACTTTCGGTACAGGGCTCGACCGACGGCTCGAACTTCTCGACCATCGTCGGCTCGGCCGGCTACACGTTCGACCCGAACGCCAACAACAACACCGCGACCATCACGTTCAACGCCGCCACGGCGCGGTACGTGCGGGTCGACATCACGGCCAACTCCGGTTGGTCCGCGGGTCAGCTCTCTGACTTCGAGGTCTTCCCGAGCGGCGGCGGCGGCACGACGTCGGCCAGCCTCGCCGGCACGCCGGCCTCGCTGACCTTCGCCAGTCAGGCGCTGAACACCACCAGCGCCGCGCAGACGGTGACCGTCAACAACACCGGCACGGCCGCGGCGTCGGTCTCCGGCGTCTCGACCAGCGGCGACTTCGCGCAGACGAACAACTGCGGCTCGTCGATCGCGGCCGGCGCGTCCTGCGCGGTGAACGTCACGTTCAGGCCGACCGCCTCCGGCACCCGCACCGGAAACCTGACGGTGTCCAGCAACGCGACCAACAGCCCGCTGGTCGTCGCGCTGACCGGCACCGGTGCCGGGTCGACCAGCACCAACCTGGCGCTGGGCAAGGCGACCAGCGAGTCCAGCCACACCCAGACGTACGCGTCCTCGGCCGTAACGGACGGGAACCAGAACACTTACTGGGAGAGCAACAACAACGCGTTCCCGCAGTGGGTGCAGGTGGACCTGGGCTCGGCGCAGAGCGTGAGCAAGGTCGTGCTGCAGCTTCCGCCGTCCACGGCGTGGGGCGCGCGCACACAGACGCTCTCGCTGCTGGGCAGCACCGACGGGAGCAACTTCTCCACGATCGTCGGCTCGGCCAACTACACCTTCGACCCGAACAGCGGCAACAACTCGGTGACCATCACCTTCCCGGCCACCACCGACCGGTACCTGCGGGCGAACTTCACCGCGAACACCGGCTGGCCGGCCGGTCAGCTCTCCGAGTTCCAGATCTGGAACTTCTGACCGGGAACCCCCGGTCGGCGGCGAACTGACTCAGTTTACTGAGTAGGTCGGCCTGCCGGGCATATCAGCTTACTGAAAGGAACGGGAAAAGCGGCGCCGCCGGGTATTTCGGTACCCGGCGGCGCCGTCGCGTTCCGTCGTGCGTCCTGAGAGCGGAACTCCTCTCAGGACTCTTACGCGTTACCGGCCGAGCCGCGTCTCCGGGAACATGGCGACCTGCCTCGCGTCCTGGGCCTTCTTCACGGCCAGGTCGTTCAGCCGCGTCCAGGCCGGCGACTCGTCGGTGAGGTATGCGACGACCGCCGCCTCAAGGGACTGATTCTCAGTCACCTCGCGCATGTCCTCTTCCTCAAGGCCCTCATACACCTCGGCGGCGAGCGCGACCATCTTGTCGGCCAGCTCCTCAAGCCGAGGATCGTCCGGGTCCCAGTCGTGCACCCGGTCGTAGTCCAGATAGATCTCCTGGAACCGCGGGTCGTCCAGGAACGCCTCCTTGTGCTCGACCTGCTGCGCGGCGGCCTCGGGGTGGCGGGCGGCCAGCATGATCCAGCCGTCCCGCTCGACCCTCACCGTGCGCTCGCTCACGCCGAGGGCGCGCAACCGGTCCAGGAAGTCGACGATCACGTCGGGCAGGAACAATCGCTCTCCCGCGGCCAGCGCGGCGATCTTCCGCCGAGCCTGCTTCAGCTCCCTGATCCGCTCGGCCAGGGCCGCGTCGATTTCCGCGACCCCGGCGGCGAACCGCGCCGGCTCGGCGCTCAGCAGCTCGTCGATCCGGGCCAGCGGCACGCCCGCGTCGACCAGTGTCCTGATCCGGATCAGGTCGAGCACGGCCTGCGCGTCGTACCGGCGGTAGCCCGAGGCGTCGCGCCGCGGCTCGGGCAGCAGGCCGCACTGGTGGTAGTGCCGCACCGCGCGCACGGTGACCCCGACGTACTGCGCGAGCTGGCCGATCGTCAGCATCAGTGTCCTTCTTCCCTCGGGCCGGACCGTTCGCCGAGCCGCCGCACCGCCGCTAGGCGGCGCGCACCTTCTCGAAGCTGGCCAGCGACCACCAGTATCCGACCGCGGTCAGGCCCAGGCACCAGCACAGCGAGACCAGGACGTTGTGCGCGATCGGTTCACCGGTGCCGGACAGCAGCCCGCGCAGCGCCTCGGTCAGCGGTGTGAACGGCTGGTACTCGGCGAACCATCGCACTCCCGTCGGCATCGAGCCGGTGGGCACGAAGGTGCTGCTGAGGAAGGGCAGGAACTGGATCAGCAGCGGGGTGTTGCTGGACGATTCGACCGAACGGGCGTTCAGGCCGATGCCGACCGCGATCCAGATCAGCGCGAAGGACAGCAGCTCCAGCAGCCCGATCGCGGCGAGCCAGGCGGGCAGGGCGGCGTGCGGGCGCCAGCCGAGGGCCAGCGCGACGGCCATGACCAGCACGGTGCTGATCGTGCTCTGGACCAGGCCGGAGAGCACGTGCCCGGCCAGCAGCGAGGGCCGCCAGATCGCCATGGTGCGGAATCGGTCGACCACGCCCTCGGTCATGTCGGTGGCCACGGACACCGACGGCGCCACCACCCCGGCCGCGATCGACATCAGGATGATGCCGGGCGCGACGTAGTCGACGTACGTGATCCCGGCGTGCCCGACGCCGATCCCGTTGCCGAGGGTCCGGCCGAGCAGCCCGACGAACAGCAGCAGGATGATGATCGGCATGGAGAGCGTGCCGATGGTCAGCGCCGGATAGCGCAGCAGGTGCTTGAGATTGCGGCGGAGCATGGTCGCCGAGTCCGTGACGGCGTACTGGATGGCGCTCATGCGGACGTGGCCTCCGTCGGGGTGGTCTGAGTAGTGAGGACATCGGCGTCGGCGCCGTGATCGGCAGTGTGACCGTCAGTGCTCTGACGGGCAGCGCTCTGACCGGAAGCGCCCCGGGCACCCTTGCCGGTCAGCGCGAGGAACACGTCGTCAAGATCGGGCAGGTGCACGGAAAGCTCGTCCACGTCGTCGGCCGCGCCGCCGAGCCGGTCCAGTAGGGCGCGCAGCGAGCGCACGCCGCCGTCGCTCGGGATCTGCAGCGTGAGCGCGTCGTCGTCCCGTGCGGCCGTGGAGAACAGGCCCGCGGCGGTGTCGAGCGCGGCCGGTTCGGTGAAGCGCAGCTGTACGTGCCCGCCGGGCACCCGCCGCTTGAGCTGCGCGGCAGTGCCCTCGGCGACCAGACGTCCGTGATCGAGCACTGCGATGCGGTCGGCGAGTTGGTCGGCCTCTTCGAGGTACTGCGTGGTCAGCAGGATGGTCACCCCGTCGGCCACCAGGTCGCGGATGATCTGCCACAGATCGCGGCGGCTGCGCGGGTCCAGGCCGGTGGTCGGCTCGTCCAGGAAGATCACCCGCGGGTCGCCGATCAGGGTCATCGCCAGGTCGAGCCGCCGGCGCATGCCGCCCGAGTACGTCGCCAGCGTCTTGTCCGCGGCGTCCGCCAGCTCGAAGCGCTCCAGCAGGGCTGCCGCGCGGCGGCGGCCCTCGCGTTTCTCCAGGTGGTACAGGTCGGCCATCATGACCAGGTTCTCGCCGCCGGTCAGCAGGTTGTCCACGGCCGAGAACTGGCCCGTGACGCCGATCGCCTCGCGCACCCGGTGCGGTTCACGGGAAACGTCGTGCCCTGATACGTACGCCGTACCGCCGTCCGCCGCGATCAGCGTGGACAGGATGCGCACCATGGTGGTCTTGCCGGCGCCGTTCG
>JBOHCW010000516.1:0-6726 GCA_050725375.1 Actinocrinis sp.
GCGCTGCCCCGACCACGGGGTGGTCACGCCGGCCCCCCGGGAAGCGCCCGACCTGGACGCCGGGCGTTTCGAGCTGCGCTGCGGCGTGGCAGGGTGCCGCCACCGGGTCGGCTGGGTCGCGGTGGGGGAATCGGCGCCCCTCGACCCCCGGAACCTGTACGCCGCCACCAAGCTTCACCAGGAGCACCTGTGCCAACTGTGGGGCCGGGAATCGGGGGCGACGGTCGTGGCCCTGCGCTACCACAACGTGTACGGCCCCCGGATGCCCCGAGACACGCCCTACGCGGGCGTCGCGGCCATCTTCCGCTCGGAACTGCGGGCAGGGCGCCCGCCGCGAGTGTTCGAGGACGGCGGCCAGCGGCGCGACTTCGTCCACGTGCGCGACATCGCGGCGGCGAACGTCGCGGCACTGGACTGGACCGCGAAGGCCGCGCCCGGCGCGGGACGCGCCTTCAACGTCGGCAGCGGCGTTCCGCGCACGGTCGGCGACCTCGCGGCGGGCCTGAGCAAGGCGACCGGCGGCCCCGAACCGGTCGTGACCGGCCAATACCGCCTGGGCGACGTGCGGCACGTGACGGCCTCGAACCTGAGGCTGCGCACCGAGCTGGGCTGGCGTCCCGCCGTAAGTTTTGCCGACGGTCTCGCAGAGTTCGTTGATCCCGAGCGGTAGCCACAGGATGCTGTGACCCATGGCCTCCCCCCGCACCCACCAGTCCCGCCCGCGCGCCGTCCGGGCCGCCGTCTCGGCCGCGGCCGTAGCCACGGCGGCCCTGACCGTCGCCGCCTCCACCACGACCGCCGCGCACGCCGACGCGGTGAGCTCCGCCGGAGTCGTCAACCCCAACGGCGTCGTGAACTCGAACGATGTCGTGAACTCGAACGGCGTCGTCAATTCGAACTCCGTGAAGCAGGCGTCCGCCAAGACCGCCGCCGCGGCGATATCCGGCTGGACCCAGGTGACCCACTACCTGGAGAGCACGCTGTCCGCCGGCGAGGGCGTGGCCACCGTCTACCCGCCCGGCGGCTCCGGCTCGGTGATCTACCGCGGCGTGGCCTCCATCCCGATCGCCGACGCGGTGGCCGGCTGGACCCACATCGGCGACCCCGACTCCGTCGACGGCTACGTCTTCGACGCCTTCCAGAGCGGCGACTCGTCGCCGACCACGAAGATGTTCCGCGTCACCACGCCGTCCGGATCAGCCTACGAATACACTCACGCCCTGGTGCCCGGCGAGCAGTACAACAACTCCTTCGACGCGATCTCCCCGGACACTCGGTGGATGGTCGCCGGCGCATGGGGCACCATGTCCCACCTGCAGGTCTACCCCACCCCGATCCTCAATCCGCAGACCGGCGCGAGCGGCGGCGCGCTCGCGCTGTCCGGCTACGTCCAGCTCGACCGCCAGGTCGCCGACGTCCAGGGCTGCGACTTCGTCACCGCGGCCAAACTGGTCTGCGCCTCCGACGACAACAGCAGGACCCTGTTCCCCGAGCAGAAGCCGCTGCTGGAAGTCGACCTGTCCCACGCCCTGGCCGGCGGCGACGTGACAGGCCACGTAGTCGACCTGGGCGCCATCCCGCAGACCGACAGCATCTGCTCCGGCACCTTCGAGTCCGAGGGCGTCGACTACGATCCGGCCACCGGCATCCTGCGCGTCGAGATCATCCAGCCGAGCATCTGCGAAGTGGCGACCACCGTCTACGAGTACAAGGCGGGCTGACCGAGCCGGTCCCCGGCGGTCGGCTCCTGCGGCCGCCGGGGACCGATCATCCGCCGACGCTCCAGGCTCCAGATATGCGTGCTGACTAACCGCCGTGGTGGCCGCCGGCCCCCGCGCCCCCGTCGTGTCCCGAGGATCCGGCGTGGTGCGTCGCATCCACCGCCGCGTGCAACGCCGCGTGGATCGCCGCGTCCGTCGCCGCGGAGACCGCCGCGCCGACCGCGTGCGCCGCCGCCGTTGAAGCGGCACCGGCGGCGGACGACGCGTCGGCCGCGCCGTCGATCGTCATATCGCCCGCGGATCGGCCCGCCCGCGACCCGACGATCTTCTCGGCCCTGGCGACCGCCTGCAGCCGCTTGCGCGCCGAGCGGTTCGCACCGCCGGGGTAGAGCGCGTTCGCCAGCCCGCAGGCGTGTACGAGTCCTGCCAGCGCCCTGTCGGCAGGCGAGTCCACCCGGCCGGCGCCGTGCGCGATCGCGTCTATGCGTGCCCTGATCTCGGTCTGGCGGCCGGTGTCGAGCACCAGGTACTCCGTGCGGTACAGCACCCGCAGCAGGGGCCGCTGCTGCCGTTGGATCGCGTGGGCGTCGGCGAGCGCGCCGAGGTAATCCGCGCGCATCCCCTTGCGCACGGACTGCACCCAGGCCTTCGCACGCGGCGGGCGTTTGCTGCCCGCGAGCGACATCAGGGCCGCGTCGAGCCGGTCGTCGCCGGTCGGCCGGGCGTCGACGACCTCGACGCGGTCGCCGGCCATCACCACCCGCCCCGAGATCGCCAGGTCGACCAGTTCCGCGCCCATCAGCGCGTAGTCGATCTTCTCGGTGGCCAGGACCCTGCGCCGTTGCGGGTCGATGGCCAGCAGCAAAAGGTCAGCCGCGAGCGTCATGCCACCGACGATAGGCGCCCGGCGCGTTCAGGGGCGTACGCACGGACGCTGTTCACTTTCTTTCCAGTTATCCGAAGGGCCCGGGAAATCGCCGGGCAGTCGGCCGCTCCCGTCACCCGACGGGAAGCGGCAGGCGCACCTCGAAGCGGCAGCCGCCGGTCACGTTGCGCACGTCCACCTCGCCCGAGTGCGCCTCGACGATGCCGCGCACGATGGCCAGGCCGAGCCCGGCGCCGGTCAGCGGCTCCGGGGTGCGCGCGGCCGTACCGCGCCAGGCCACCTCGAAGACGCGGTCGATGTCGTCGACCGGTATGCCGCCGCACGCGTCGACCACCGCGAGCACCGCGTGCCCGTCGCGTTCGGTCGCCTCGACGAACACCGCGCCGTCGTTCGGGGTGTGCCGGATCGCGTTGGCCAGCAGGTTGGTCAGCGCGCGTGACAGTTCCCTGGCATCGACGCTCACGGCCAGCGGCGTGCGCACGTCGGCCTGCAGCGCGACGCCGCGCGAGCGGGCCAGCGGGTCGGCTCCTATCACCGCCTCGTCCACGAGGTCCGCGAGCGGAACCCGTTGCAGGGTGAGGCGAAGCGCGCCGGCGTGGATGCGCGACATCTCGAACAGGTCGTCGACCATGCCGGCCAGCCGGTCCACCGACGTGCGCATCTGCGTGTGGTAGCGCACCGGGTCGGTCGCGATGCCGTCCTCCAGCGCCTCGGCCATCGCGCGCAGGCCGGCCAGCGGCGTGCGCAGGTCGTGCGACACCCAGGCGACCAGTTCGCGGCGCGAGCGCTCCAGCGCCCGCTCACGTTCGCGGGACTCGGCCAGGCGCGCGGCGGTCAGGGCGAGCTCGCGGTTCAGTTCGTCCAGTTCCGCCGTGGCCAGCGGGACCGGGCCGTGGGACGCGGCGGCCGGACCGCCGTGGCCGCCCTGCGCGGCGTGCCGGCCGGCGGCCCGCGGCCCCACGTCGTAGGGTTCGAACTCGGACTCCCGGTCGCCGAGCGCGCGCATCGCGTTGCGCAGGGCGCGGCTGTCCGCCGTGACGCTGCGGGCCAGCGGTATCGCCATGATCAGGGCGACGACGCCGGCCGCGATGCAGACCACGAGCATGACCCCGAAGTCGTGCTCCGACAGGAACATCGCCTGCGCGGCGCCGAGCACTCCGGCGACCATGGCCAGCACGGTGAACGCGGCCACCGCGAACAGTTTCAGCCGCAGCGAGCGGCCGCGCAGCAACCGCTGCACCAGCAGTCCGAGTGTGCCGAGACCGATCGCGCTGCCGCCGCCGATCAGGCTGATGACGACCAGGTCGCTCACGCGCCGGCCCCCGCGGCTTCGGGCTCTGATCCGGCGCCGGAGCCCGGCGGCCCGACCGCGCCGTCCGGCGGGTCGAGCCGGTAGCCGACGCCCCAGACCGTGACCAGCAGCCGCGGCTCGGCCGGGTCCCGCTCGATCTTCTCGCGCAGCCGCCGAACGTGCACGGTCACCGTGGACTGGTCGCCGTACTCCCAGCCCCACACCAGCTGCATCAGCTCGGATCGGGTGAACGCCTGGCCGGGATGCGCGAGCAGGAAGGCCAGCAGGTCGAACTCGCGGCCGGTCAGCGCCAGCGGCTCGCCGCGGCGGGTCGCGCTGTGCCCGGTGACGTCCACTTCGAGGTCCGCGACCCGCCGGACGTCGGCGGGCACGTCCTCGGGCCCCGAGTCCCGGCGCGCCCGGCGCAGCACCGAGTTGGCGCGCAGGGACAGCTCGCGCGGACTGAACGGCTTGGTCACGTAGTCGTCGGCGCCCAGTTCCAGCCCGAGGATCCGGTCGTGCTCCTCGCCGCGCGCGGTCAGCATGATCACCGGCACCGGGCCGAGCCGGCGGATGCGCCGGTACACCTCGAAGCCGTCGAAGCCGGGCAGCATCAGGTCCAGCACGATCAGGTCGGGCCGTTTCAGCTGCGCCGCGGCCACGGCGCTCGGGCCGTCGGCGGCCAGCCGCACCCGGTGGCCGTTGCGGCGCAGGTAGGCCGCCACCACCTCGGACACGGTGGGGTCGTCGTCGACGACGAGCACGTCAGCGCTGGTCTCCATCTTCACCACTGTAGGCCGCACCCGCCGCGCCCGGGCCCGGTCGGCCGCGCGCTTCCCAGGACCGTAAGGATTTCCACACTTCGATGGCGTCAGCGATTACGGGTCTCTTACGTGCGAACCTGAAGGCGGTTCTTCAGCCGGGCGCGCTGTCACCCTGGTGCGCTATGAGATCCCCAAGATCCCTGACGCCGTCCGGCGTCCCGGCCGTGGCCACCGGTCCGCCGGCTGCGAGACGGGCCCCGGAGGCGCCGCCCCACCCGCCGACATTCGAGCCGCCGGACGACCCGCCGTCCGGTGCCCGGCCGAAGGTCCGCGGTCAGCTCTGGACCGCCGCGACCGTCCTCGCCCTCGCCGCGCTCGTCACGCTGCTGGTCCTGCGGGTTTGGCCCGAGGGGCCGTTCGCCCACTGGACCCCGATCGTGCCGCTCGCCGGCGCGTGGCTCGCGTTCGCCGCCGCATACCGGCTGCTGCGCCGAGTACCGGCGCGCGCCGCGGTCGTGCTGATCCTGCTCGGCGGCGTCGCGGCCGGACTCGCCGCGGCCTCCGGTCCGCCGCGCGACAGCGACGACCTGTACCGCTACATCTGGGACGGACGCGTTCAGGCCGCCGGCATCGATCCGTACGCTTATGTGCCCGCGTCCCCACAACTGGCCGGGCTGCGCGACCCGTTCCTCTGGCCCGATCGACACACGGGTTGGTGCGTTCAGGCGAACGCCGCGAACCCGGACGGCGGCCCTCTGCGGCCCGGCTGCACGCTGATCAATCGTCCGGGCGTGCACACGATCTACCCGCCGGTCGCCCAGGCGTACTACCTCGCCGTGCACGACCTGTCGCCGCCCGGCGCGCGCTACAAGGCGATCCAGCTCGCCGCGGTCCTGCTCGCGCTGCTCGCCACGATCGTCCTCCTGCTCGGCCTGCGCGGGTCCGGCCGCGACCCGCGGCTCGCCGCGCTGTGGGCCTGGTGTCCGACCGTCGCGTTCGAGACCGGCAACGGCGCACACGTCGACGTCCTCGCCGCGCTGCTCACCGTCGGCGCGCTGGTCGTGCTGGCCCGAGCGGCCCGCGCCGAATCAGCGGCCGCATATCCCACACGCACGACTACGCGCACGACCGCACGCGTCTACCTGCTCGGCGCGGTCCTGCTCGGCCTCGGCGTCGGAGCGAAGTTCACCCCGGCGCTCGCCCTGCCCTCGGTGCTGCGCCGGCGCCCGGCGCTGATCGTGAGCACGGTCCTGGCGACGTTCGCGGCCACCTACCTGCCGCACGTGCTCGCCGTCGGCCCGAAGGTGATCGGCTACATCCCCGGTTACCTGCGGGAGGGCGGTTACTCGACCGGCCACGGCTACCTTCTGCTCGGCCTGGTCCTGCCCGACGCGTGGACCGGCCCGCTCGCGGTGCTGATCGTCGCGGCGGCCGGACTCGCCGCGCTGCGCGGCGCGGACCCACACCGCCCGTGGCGCGGAACACTCGCCGTCGTCGGCGTGACCTTCTTCGTCACGACGCCGCCGTACGCCTGGTACTCGATCCTGCTGATCGCGCTGGTCGCACTGGACGGCCGGGTCGAATGGCTCGCGCTCGCGGCGGTCGTGTACGCCGCGGCGGCCGTCAAGTCGCTCGGCGTCGGCGAGGTCGGCTCGCTGCGCCTCGCTTACGGCGCCGCGCTCGGCATCGTGGTCGTCGCCACCGTGCTGCGCGCCCGACTGCGACGGCGATCCCACACCACCCGCACCCACGCCGCCGAGACCTCCCACACTCCCCACCCCGTCCCGGCGCACCTCTCCCACACCGCTGCCTCTCAGGAGTCTGTCGTGCCCATCGTCGATGTCGTACTTCCCTGCCTCGACGAGGCGGGGGCGCTGCCCTACGTGCTCGGGCGGATGCCCGAGGGCTACCGCCCGATCGTGGTGGACAACGGGTCCACCGACGGATCGGCGCAGATCGCGGCCGCCCTCGGCGCCACCGTGGTCACCGAGACCCGGCGCGGCTTCGGCGCCGCCTGCCACGCCGGCCTCGCCGCCGCGACCGCGCCGGTCGTCTGCTTCTGCG
>JBOHCW010000517.1:0-3838 GCA_050725375.1 Actinocrinis sp.
GGCACCTTCTACGAGGGCGTCATGACCTCCGGCTACCCGTCCGACACCACCGAGAACTCGGTGCAGGCCAACATCACCGCCGCCGGATACAGCACGTCCGGCTCCAGCGGCGGCGGCACCGGCCTGACGCCCGGGGCCCGGGTCTCGCTGCGCGCCACGACCGCCTGCTGCACCGGCGACTACCTGCGGCACGACGACAGCGACACCAGGGCGGTCATCTCGGCGATCACCTCCGGCAGCTCGTCGACCGACAAGTCCGACGCGACCTGGATCGTGCACGCCGGACTGGCCAACAGCTCGTGCGTCTCCTTCGAGTCCGCGAACGACGCCGGCCATTACCTGCGGCACTCCAACTTCGAGCTCTACCTCAACGCCAACGACAACAGTTCCCAGTTCGCTCAGGACGCCACGTTCTGTCCCCAGAGCGGAAACAACGGCCAGGGCGTCTCGCTCCAGTCGGTGAACTACACCAACAAGTACATACGCCACTACAACTTCACCGTGTACGTCGCCAGCGACGGCGGCTCGAACGCCTGGGACAGCGCGACGTCCTGGGCCGACGACACCAGTTGGATCGTCGCCTCGCCCTGGGCGTGATCCGCGTATGACGTACGCGTGATCCGCGGGTGACCCGGTGCGTTGACCGTTGACGCGTGTACGGCCGTTAAGTTGATCGGGTGATCCGTGTTCCCGCACCCGACGCGCGCACCGAGCGCGGTGACCGCTGATGTGGGCGGTCGCCGCGCTCGCCGGCCTGATCGTCGTGGCAACCGGCGTCGTGGACGGCCCGTCCGCGCTCGCCGTGCTACGCGAAGTCGGCCCGGTGCTCGGTTTCCTCGCGGCGATCACCGTCGTCGCCGAACTCGCCGACGCGGCCGGTGTCTTCGACGCGGCCGCGCACGTGGCGGCGCGCGCGGGGCGGGGCAGCGTGCGGCTCCTGTTCGCGCTGGTGCTCGTGCTCGCGTTCGGCACCACGCTGGTGCTGAGCCTGGACACGACCGCCGTCCTGCTCACGCCGGTCGTGCTGGTCACCGCCCGGCGGCTGGCGATCCCGGCGCTGCCGTTCGCGATGGCCACCGTGTGGCTGGCGAACACGGCGAGCCTGCTGCTGCCGATCTCGAACCTGACCAACCTGCTCGCGATGAACCGGCTCGGCCTGTCGGTGACCGGTTTCGCGCGGCACATGTGGCTGCCCGCGCTGGCGGCCTTCGGTGTCACCGCGCTGGTGCTCGGCGTGCGCTACCGAAAGCTGCTGACCGGCGGCTACGTCGCGCCGCACTTCGAGCCGCCGCCGGACCGTACGCTGTTTCGTATTAGCGCACTGACGTGCGCGGTGCTGGGGCCGCTGTTCGTGGCCGGCGCCGACGTGCCGATCACCGCGGGCCTCGCCGCCGTGTTCCTCATCGTCGTCTTCGCCGTACGCAGGCCACGCGCGCTGGTCTGGTCGCTGGTGCCGTGGCGGCTGGTGCTGCTCGTGTCCGGACTCTTCCTGGTGGTGCGCGCGGGCCAGGACTACGGCCTGGGCACGCTGCTCACGCACGCGGCCGGCACGTCCGGCTCCGCACCGGGCCTGCTGCGCGTCGCCTCGGTCGCGGCGCTCGCGGCCAACCTCGTCAACAACCTGCCGGCCTTCGCGGCGCTCTCGCCGGTCGCCGGCGGTTCGGTGCCGCGCACGCTCGCCGTGCTGATCGGCACGAACCTCGGACCGCTGGTGCTGCTCTGGGGTTCGCTCGCCACACTCTTGTGGCGCGAGCGCTGCGAGGCGATGGGCCTAAAGGTGAGCGCACGTGAATTCGCCATGGTCGGTCTGGCCGGGGTACCGATCCTCTTGACGACCGCGACGCTGTCGATCCGCTGACCAGTCGACGACACGTGTGGCCGCCACGGGAGCAGGTGCTCACCTCCCGCGCCGGATCACCACACGTGTACTAACGTCCAGCGCCCGCACAGAAGCGGTTGGCAGGCACTGCTCACTGCGCGCCCTTACCGCTCGTTGCCGAATACGTCCGGCGGTGCCTCAGGCCGGTCGGCGCCGAGGATCTGCGTGCCGTCCCCGACATCGTCCGAACCCAGCAGTTCCTCGTCGGGCTCGCTGTTGGGCCCGCCCATCACACGCTCGTCGGCCGCGTCCGGCGAGCCCAGCACCGACTCCTGGCCGCCCCGGTCGGGCGCGCCCATCGCATCGTGGGCGTGCGCAGCGCGGTCGCCGGTGTCGCCGCCGCCGTTTTCGCTCCCGGGTCCGTTCGGCGTCCGCTCCATATCCGACATCTGTCTCGCTCCTTCGTGTGCTGGTCGCGCCCGCACGCGGCGCCGGTAATCGGATCCGCATCCGCGGCGAGACTCCGTCGACTGGCGATGCCGCACCTGCGTGGTTCGGCACGTCGGCATCCGATCCATCGCACCACGAAGTACCCGAACCCGCCAGCGCTCGTACGGGCGTATGCGATCGGCGGTCACGTGTGGCTCGGCGCGGTCCAGCCATAGCGCGCGTGCTGGAACTTGTGCGCCAGCCTGGCCTTCACGCCGGTGCGCGTCGGCGACTCGCCGCACTTGGCGCACTCCACCTTGAGGACGACGCTGCCATCGCAGCCCTCGTGCTCATACGCGATCGGACGACCGTCCGGCGCCGCATACCGGTCGCCCCATTCGGTGAGCGCGATGATGACGGGCTGTAGGTCCAGGCCCTTCTTGGTCAGCACGTACTCGGCGTGTCCGCCCTCGCCCGCGCCGCGCTGCTCGAACAGGCCGGCCTCGACGAACTCGGCCAGGCGCTTGGCCAGGATGTTCGGCGCGATGCCGAGGCTGCGCTGGAACTCGGTGAACCGGGTCATCCCGGCGAACATCGCGTTGCGCACGATCAGCAGGCTCCAGCGCTCGCCGACCAGTTCGAGGGTGCGCGCGGCGGAACAGACCTGGCCTTCGTAGAGACGTCCGAGCATGACTCAAGCTTGACGCGAACACTTGCGTGATGCAAGCCAGGGGGCTAGCGTGATGCAAGTAAGTGCACGCACGGGGCACTGACGAACGGAACGGAGACCGTCGGCATGGTGCACATCGAGGGCAAGACGGTGCTGGTCACCGGGGCAAATCGGGGTATCGGGAAGGCGCTGGTGGACGAGGCCGTCTCACGCGGAGCCGCGCGCGTTTACGCGGGAACGCGCGGGCCGCTGGAGCACCCGGACCCGCGGGTCACACCGTTGAAGCTCGACGTCTCGGACGTCGGCCAGATCCGCGCGGCCGCCGAGCAGGTCGGCTCGCTCGACCTGCTGATCAACAACGCCGGGATCGCGAGCTACGACGACCTGAGCGAGCGCGCGGCGATCGAGAAGCACCTGGCGGTGAACCTCTTCGGCGTCTACGAGGTCACGCAGGCGTTTCTGCCGTTGCTGGAGCGCTCGGGCGGCGCGGTCGTCAACAACCAGTCGGTGAACGCGTTCGCGCCGTTCCCGGCGGTCGCCGCGTATTCGATTTCGAAGGCGGCGGCGTTCTCGATGACGCAGTCGCAGCGCACGCTGTTGGGTGCCCGGGGTGTGACCGTGCACGCGATGCTTACCGGCTTCGTCGACACGGACATGACCGCCGGTGTCGACGCGCCAAAGGCGGCGCCGGACGCGGTAGCGCGTGCGCTGTTCGACGGGTTGGAGAAGGGCGAGGAGGACATCTTCCCCGACCCGATGGCCCAGTCGCAGGCGGACGACTGGCGCAACGGCGCGGCGAAGGCGCTGGAGCGGCAGTACGCCGATCTCACGCGATCGATCGCCGCCGGACGCTGACAGCGCCGATCCAGGCAAAGCCCACAAAGACGGGGCCGATAAGACAGACCGATACAGACAGCGTT
>JBOHCW010000518.1:0-6629 GCA_050725375.1 Actinocrinis sp.
GGGGTGTTCAGCGGCCCGTTCGAGGCATCCTCCGCCCCTCGACGAGCGGGCGGCGCGACCGTGGCGGAACCCGAGGAAGGACGGTCCCGATGCCCGACACGCTAGTCTCCGCTCCGTTGGTGCTTGACGCCGCTGCGCAGGATCTGCTCTTTCGCGAGGCGCGCACGCCCAACACGTTCGACCCGGAGCCGGTGACCGACTCGCAGATGCGCGCGATCTACGAACTTGTCAAGTGGGCGCCGACGGCGTTCAACGCGCAACCGCTGCGCGGGGTGCTGGTCCGGTCCGACCAATCGAGGGCGCGTTTACTCCCGCACCTGTCCGGCGGCAACGCGGCGAGGGCGCAGCAGGCGCCGCTCGTCGCGATCCTCGCCGCCGACCTGCGCTTCGATCTGGAGCTGCCGCGGATCTTCCCGCACGCCCCGCAGGTGAAGGACGTGCAGTTCGGCGACCCGGCCGTGCGCGAGGAGGCCGCGCTGTCGTACACGCAGCTCCAGATCGGCTACTTCATCCTGGGCGTGCGCGCGGCCGGTCTCGCGGCGGGTCCGATGATCGGGTACGACGCCGCCGGCATCGACCGGGACTTCTTCCCCGACGGCGAACACCGGGTCCAGGCGGTGGTGAACATCGGCAAGCCCGGCGCGGAGCCGTGGTTCCAGCGCTCGCCCAGGCTGGAGTACGACGAGGTGTTCAGCACGGTCTGAGTGAAGCGGTCTGAGTAAATAAGGACACAGCTGAGGACGCGGCAGCGGTCCCGGACGGATGCTCTATCCGTCCGGGACCGCTTTGTGTGTGGTGTGGCTAGTCGAGGGGGTTCTCGACGTGCTGCTTGGCATGGCGCAGGGTCGTCAGGCTGTTGGTGCCCAGCGCGTGCCGTACCTTCTGCCGGGCCTCGTCCATCGTCGCCGCCGCGCCCAGCGCCTCGCGCACGCCCGCCGGATTCAGGGTGACGGTGTGGAAAGACCTGGCCTCCACGAGGCCGTCCGGCACTTCGCGGAACTCCCACCGGCCGGTGTGCGCGAGCATCACCGCCGGTAGCCGGAGCTGCTTGTAGACGATCAGGCCGCGTTCGGGGAAGCACAGCCTCACCGACTCGGTAGTGTGGATCGAGCCGTCCGGGCTGCGGGTGTCCATGACCATCCGCTGCACGCCGGGCACTCGCTCTTCCAGGTCGACCCGGCTTACGTGCGGCAGTCGCAGCGGCCATAGGCCCGCGCGGTTGATGAACTCGAACACGTCTGACAACGAGCCGCTGATGGACACTCCGTCGCTGAACGTGAAGCGCAGATCGTCGGCGGCGGTCTGCTCGGCCGCCGCCTTCAGCGCCGCGAGTTCGGCGTCGCTGTTGCGGTTCACGGCCGTGCGGATGAAGGCCACCGCGTCCGGGTCGTCGCCGATGGCCTCGAAGTCGTGCGTCAGGGCCACCACGCAGCGGTTGGTTCCGCGCGTGCCGTTCGAGACGTGCGAACCGTTCGAGCCCGCGCCCGGGTCGGCCGGCTCGACGATCCAGCGGCCGCCCATCGAGGCCACCGGCGGACTCGAGACGACCTGCCGGAAGTCGATGACGCCGGACTTGCGGTCGAGCGTGCGGCGGGAGGTCCAGTCGCGCACCTCGCCGTTGGCGGTGGCCCAGATGTGCAGCAGTTGCTCGCCCGCTGTGTCGCCGAGCAGGTCGACGTGCACCGTGGGGCCGAAGACCTGCGGCCAGCCGCCGACGTCGGCGATCAGTTCGAACACGGTCTCGGCATCGGACTCGACGGTGATCTCGTGTTGGGTGAAGTGGGTTACCACTGTGGTGCGCTTCCCATCTCTTCTCGGGCGCCGGCCACGGACGGACGGCGCCGGGACGTCCGTCAGTAGTTGCCGAGGCCGCCGCACACGTTGAGCGCCTGGGCGGTGATCGAGGCCGCGGTGTCGGTGGCCAGATAGCCGACAAGCCCGGCGACCTCCTCGGGCGCGCTGTAGCGGCCGAGCGGGATCTTGGCCTGGAAGCGGGTGAGCACGTCGTCTTCCGTGGTGCCCCAGTGGTTCGCGTAGCCCTGGCGCACGCGCACGGCCAGCGGGGTCTCGACGTATCCGGGGCAGACGGCGTTGACCGTGATGCCGGACCCGGTGGTGGCCAGCTCGAGACCGAGGGCCTTGGTGAAACCGACGACGCCGTGCTTGGCCGCGCTGTAAGGCGCGGCGAATACGACCCCTTGCTTGCCGCCGGTGGACGCGATGCTGATGATCCGACCCCAGTTGCGCGCGCGCATACCGCCGTGCGCGAGGACCTGTCGGGTAACCCGGAAGACGCTGGTGAGGTTGGCCTCGATGACATCGTTCCACAGCTCGTCCGGGATCTCGGCCGTGACGCCGCCGCCGTTGCGCCCCGCGTTGTTCACCAGAACGCCGATCGGGCCGTAGGTGTTCACCGCGGCCGCGACGAGGTTCTCGACGTCTTCCGCCACGGTCACGTCGGCGCGGGCGCCTGCCGCGGTAAGGCCGTCCGCGCGCAGCTTCGCGACCACGCGGTCGACGTCCTGCCGGGTGCGGGCGCACACGAACACCGGGTGCCCGCGCCGCGCCAGCAGGTCGGCCGTGGCCAGCCCGATGCCGCTGGTCGCCCCGGTTATCAGCGCCGCCGGGGGCGCCTGTCCGTCTTCTGCCATGAGACCGTCCGTCCTCCTCGATTCGTCGGTTCGTCCACAGCCCCCGGGGGATCCGGGACGGCCGTTCGGCTTCAGCCGGCGATCCCGGCCGGGACCGGCACGGCGGAAATGCTCGGGTTCGAGCCCTGTTGCGGGTCAGGGTCGTTCAACCGCTCGCGTGCCGCCGCGGGCACGGGGTAGCCCTCACCGACCAGGCGGTCGATCGCGCGCACCAGCGCGGCGCGGTCGGCTTCGGGCGGGCCGGGCCGGTGCCCGAGCAGGGAGAGCACCGCGCTGCGACGGCTCAGCACCTCGGGGTGGCGGCGGGCCAGCACCGAGAGCCCCTGGCCGGGGCCCGTCTCCACCAGCAGGTAAGGGCCCTGGGACAGCAGCAGGTCGAGCGCCGGGCCGAAGAGCACCGGCGCGCCGGGCACCATCGCCCAGAACCTCGGGTCCTTGGCGGTCGCCGCGTCCAGGAACCCCGGCTTGGCGGCCGAGATGATCCGGATCGAGGGCGCGCGCAGCGACACGGACGCGAAGGCCGACACCGAGGCTTCGCAGGCCTCGATGATCGATGGGCTGTGGAAGCCGCGCAGCGCCTTGGCGGGCATACAGGTGATCTCGGCCCGTTCCATCGCCGCGCGCACGTGCGAGAGCTGCGGCTCCGGACCGGCGAGCAGCAGTTGCCCGGGGCCGTTGACGGCGCCGACGACGACTTCGTCGGTGAGGAACGCGGTGACCTGCTCCACGGTCGCGACGACCGCGAGCATCCCGCCGGCCGGTGCGCGCTGGAACAGCTCGACCCGCTCAAGCAGCTGCGACGCGGCGTCCTCGAGGCTGACCACCCCGGCCAGCACGGCGGCCACGTACTCGCCCGCG
Source organism: Actinocrinis sp. (assembly GCA_050725375.1). Lineage (GTDB taxonomy): Bacteria > Actinomycetota > Actinomycetes > Streptomycetales > Catenulisporaceae > Actinocrinis. The sequence goes on from JBOHCW010000518.1 coordinate 3,510, forward strand.
CTGTGGCCGAGCAGCACCGAGGGCTCAATGCCCCAGTCCTGAAGCATGCGGCCGATCGCGTAGCCGATGCCGAACAGCAGCGGCTGAGCGCGTACGGCCTCGTCGATGTCGATCCGGGGGTGCGCGCAGAGCCAGTCGGAACGGATCGCGGCGCCCTCCCGGCCGAGCAGCACGAAGAACTCGTCGACCGCGTCGGTGAAGGCCGGCTCGCGCTCGTACAGTCCGACGGCCATGCCCTGGTACTGCGCGCCTTGACCCGGCATCAGCAGCGCGATCCGGCGCGGCACGGCCGTGCGCTTGACCCCGGCGGACCTGAGGGCGGCGTCCGGGTCGAATGCGTGCACGGTCACGGCAGGTCTCCGATCACGGCGACGGCGCGGGTCCAGCCGGCGCCGGCGCCGGTCAACTTGATCGGCAGGCAGCTGACGTGGAAGCCGAACGGCGCGGGCAGCGCGTCGAGGTTGTTCAGCCGCTCGATCTGGCAGTACTCGCGGCGCCGGCCGGCGAAGTGCGCGGGCCACAGCACGCTGCGATCCCCGGTGCGCCGGTATTCGCCGATGATGTGCGTGAACGGGGCGTCGAGGCTGAAGCCGTCGGTGCCGATCACCTTCACCCCGAAGTCGAGCAGGCAGTCGGTGGCCGATCCGTCGAGGCCGACGAACTTGGTGAAGTACTCGGGCGTACCGGCTCGCGACGCGGCGCCGGTGTGCAGCAGCGCGATGTCGTAGGGCTTCGGGTTGTAGCCGATGCGGTCCAGTGCCGACTCGATGTCCTGCGCGCCGGCCGCGCCGGAGCCGATACCACTCAGGTCGAGCACGAAGCCGGGGCGCACGAACCAGTCCACCGGCATCTCGTCGATGGTGCGCGGGACGCCGGAGCCGTACTCGGTCCGGGTGCCGTAGTGCGCGGGTGCGTCCACGTGGGTGCCGGTGTGCACTGTCAGCGTGAAGGTGTCGTTGTTGAGGAACTCGCCCTCGGGCAGTTCGTCGACGGACAGCTCGAGGCCGAAGTGCTCGCGCATCGCCTCGGTCATGTGCTTCGCGCCCTGCGCGGGCGTCATCGGCTCGTGCCGTACCGGCTCCGGCTCCCAGAGTCGGGCGTCGACCGGTGTCGACAGATCGATCAGCTGCATCCGGGTGGTCTCCTCGCGGTCTGGTCTCGGGAGGCGGCGGCCGTGCGCGGCGCTGCCGCGGCGGCTTGCGCAAAGACTGGCCGGTCACGCTCGAGATCCGGTGGACGTGCGCCTCGTGGCCGCACGATGCGGCGGCTCGATCGAGACGGCCTCCACACGGCGTCGAGCCCGGCAGCCGACCCTCGGGCGACAGGGACGGTGACCCGGCAGTGCCGTCAGTCCGCTGATCAGAGGAGTGCTTTCATGGATACTCTGTTGGAGGTGGCCGGCCCGCCGGTCTCCGCGGACCTCTACCTGGAGGTTCAGCAGTTCTACGCCTGGCAGATGCGGCTGTTGGACGACGGCCTGACCGCGCAGTGGGCGGAAACGTTCACCGCGGACGGCGTCTTCGACGCGAACGGCCATCCGCACCCGGTCCAGGGACGGCACAAGATCGCCGCGGGGGCGCTCCAGGCGCGCAACGCGCTGGACGCGGCCGACGTGCGCCACCGGCACTGGCTGGGGATGCTCACGGTCACCCACCAGGACGATGGCGACCTGCTCGCGCGCAGCTACGCGATCGTGTTCGAGATCCCGCTCGGCGGCACCGCCTCGCTGAAGTTCAGCACGGTCTGCGAGGACCTGCTGGTGCGCGTCGGCGGCGTGCTGAAGGTGAAGGACCGTCAGGTGATCCGCGACGACCTGCGCTGAGCGGGGCGCGGACGAGTCGGCGCGTTCCGAAACAGCATGCCGAGAACACGGCGACCGCCCTCCCGGGGAGAATCGGGAGGGCGGTCGCCTTTCAGCTCGGCGATGGCGGGCCGAGCCAGTCCGTCAGCTCGTGGTGTCGGCAGGTCACAGTGTTGGCGGGCCGCGGTATCGCCTGCGTATCGAACGCCCTCTCAGTTCACGGCGATGCGGGCGAGACGACCGGCGCGGCCTGGATCGTCTCCAGCAGGCTGCGGAAGGTCTCCGCGTCGGAGACGACGTCGTCCGGCAGGTCGATGCCGTACTCGCGGCGGATGCGGCCGGTGACCTGCAACAGGGCGAGCGAGTCGTAGCCGATTTCGACGAAGGGCGTGTCCAGGACGTCGCCGTCCAGGTCCACTCCCTCCTCGACTCCGGCGCTCTCACGCAGCATCCGGGTGAGTACCTCGCGGTCGATGACATGGGACATAGTCGAAACTCCCTCCTTGATCGGGAACGGTCAGACGCCTACGACGAGGGCGGAGTTGAAGCCCCCGTATCCCCTGGCCAGCACCAGGGCGTTGCGGGCGTCGGTCGTACGGCCTGAGGTGACCAGATCGATCGGCAGCCCCGCGGCCGGCCCGGAGACGTTGACGGTCGGCGGGATGATCCCCGCGCGCAGGCTCAGCAGCGCGGTGGCCACGTCGAGCGCCGCGCCGCCGCCGATCAGCCGGCCGGTCGCCGCCTTCGGTGCGGTGACCGGCACGCCGCCCGGCCCGAACAGCCGGCCCAGCACCAGCGCTTCGGCCCGGTCGAGTTCCAGCGTCCCGGCGGCGTCGGCGAACACGACGCCGATGTCCGCGGCGGCCAGCCCCGCGTCGGCGATCGCCCCGCGCGCGGCGCGCAGCAGGCCGCCGCCTCCGGCCAGCGGGTCGTCCCCGTCCGAGGGGCGGGCGTCGAAGGTCGCGGCGTAGCCGAGGATCCGGCCGTAGTCGCGCTCGACGCCGCGAGCCCGGGCGGCCTCGGCGTCTTCGACCACGATGATCGCCCCGCCTTCGCCGGGCACGTAACCGTTCGCGGCGGCGGCGAAGGGCAGGAAGGCCCGCTCGGGGTCGTCGGCGCGGCTGAGCCGGCCGGTCGCCAGCTGGCCCATCCAGCCCCAGGGGCACAGCATGCCGTCCACGCCGCCCGAGACGACCAACTGCGTGCCCTTGCGGATCTGCCGGCGGGCGTGCCCGAGCGCGTCGATACCGCCTGCCTGTTCGGTGACCACGACGCCGCTCGGGCCGCGCATGTGGTGCCGGATGGAGATCTGGCCGGTG
>JBOHCW010000519.1:0-17574 GCA_050725375.1 Actinocrinis sp.
ACTAAGCGACGGAGCGACCCTGAAGCTGTGCCGCCTGCGCTTCGGCGGCGTCCTACATACCTGGCGCTTCGCGATCTACCTGGCCAGCAAGGACGGATACGAAGACAACATCCTGCCCTCGGGACTACCGGTCGGCAGCCCCGAAGAAGCCCTCGACTGCGCCTGCGGCCTCTACCTCGCCGACCCCGAAGCCTGGCTCACCAAGCCCCCAACGAACTAACGCGGCGCTGCACTAGTGGCCGTGGCCGCCGTTCCCGCCGCCTCCGCCAAGCAGCCCGCCGAGGAAGCCGGGTGTGCCGCCGGTCCCGCCGCCCTGTGGCGGCGGGTTGTGCGCGTTCGGCGTCGTGAAGCCGACCGGTGGGGTGAACTGCTGCGCGGGCACGCCGGCCAGTGCGCCGTTCATCGCGTCGTTCCAGGTCGGCGCCGAGATCGACGCGCCGAAGATCTGGCCGGACCAGTACGTCGGGCCCAGCTTGATGTTCGCCAGCTTCGATTTGGAGCCGAAGTCCACGAAGCCGGTCCAGGTCGCCGCCGCCAGCTGCGGGGTGTAGCCGTCGAACCAGGTCGCGATGCCCGAGTCGGTGGTGCCGGTCTTGCCCGCCGCCTGGCGCATCGTGATGATCGACTGGCCGGCCGCCGTGCCGTGGTCCAGCACGCCCTGGAGCATCGAGGTCATCTGGTTCGCGATGTTCGCGTCGATCACCTGGCGGCAGCTCTGCGGCTGACCGCCGTAGTTCTTGCCTGACACGTCCGTAACCTGCGTGATGACGTAAGGCGTGCAGTAGGTGCCTTGTGCGGCCAGCGTGGCGTACGCGCTCGCCATCTCGATCGGCGTCATCGGGTTCACGCCGAGCGTGAACGCCAGAACCTGCTGCAGCGACTTACCGGTGCCGTTGTCGTTGTCCTGCGTCACGCCCATCGCCTCGGCGACCTGCGCGGGCTTGCACAGGCCGGTCTGCTCTTCCATACGCAGGAAGTACGTGTTGATCGACGCGGCGTACGCTTCGGGCATCGCGGTCTGGTGGTCGGCGTGGTCGTCGTTGGACGGCGCGTACTTGCCCGAGGCCGGAACGTCCTTCGGCCAGGTGATCGACGTCTGATTGCCCGCGCACACGGGCACCTTCGTGCCCACGTCGTCTACCGTCGCCGGCGCGTCGATCACCTGGTTCGGATTGACGCCTTGTTCGAGCGCGGCGAGCCCGACGAAGATCTTGAAAGACGAACCGGCCTGGAACCCGGTCGTGCCGTTGTGCGCCGGGTCCGCGGACAGGTTGATGTACGTCTGGCCCTTGCCGCTGCCCATCCGGGCCGACTGCGCCATCGCCTTGATCTGCCCTGTGCCCGGCTGCACCATGACCAGCGCCGAGCCCACTTTGTGGTTGGTCAGGTCGGTGCCGTAGACCCGCTTGGAAATCGCGGCGTCGGCCGAGGTCTCGTCCTTGACGCTCATCGTGGTCCGCAGGGTCAGACCGCCCTCGTTCCACATCGCCTGGCGGTCGGCCTTCGTTTTCCCGTACGTCGAGCTCTGCAGGAAGCTCTCGTAGACGTAGTTGCAGAAGAACGCCGCCGAGGCCCGCGCGGTGATGCAGCCGGCGTGCGGGGTGGTCGGCTTGAGGCCGAGCGGAGCCTTCTCGTACTGCTTAGCCTGCGCCGGGGTGATGTAGTTCAGCGCCGGGTTCGCCATGTCCGCCAGCACGATGTTGCGCCGCTGCAGGGCCTGTTGGGGGTGCGCGAACGGGTCGAACTCGACCGGGCTGTTGACCACCGCGGCCATCAGCGCGGCCTGGGGCACCGTCAGCTTCGAGGAGGTGGTCGAGAAGTAACGCTCGGCCGCGGACTCGACGCCGTACGCGCTGTTGCCGAAGTAGACCAGGTTCAGGTACCGCTCCAGGATCTGGTCCTTGCTCAGCGTCTTCTCGACCGCGATCGCGTATTTCAGCTCGGTCAGCTTGCGGGAGAAGGTGTCGGCGATGGCGGCCTGCTGCTTGGTCTTGTTGGTGCCGGCCTCAAGCAGCAGCACGTTCTTCACGTACTGCTGGGTGATGGACGAGCCGCCCTGCGTGCCGCCGCCCTCGGAGTTGTTCACCAGCGCGCGCACGGTGCCCTTGAGGTCCACGCCGCCGTGCTGGTAGAACCGGATGTCCTCGATGGCGACGAGCGCGTGCGGCATGTTCGCGTTGATCTGGGACATCGGCACCACGACCCGGTTGCCGTAGTCGCCCCAGGTCGACGCGATGACCGAGCCGTCGTCGGCCAGGATTTTCGTGCGCTGCGGCAGGACCGGTGACTCGAAGTCGTTCGGCAGGTCCTCGAAGTGGTCGGAGGCTGCCTTCGCGGTCAGGCCGACGCTGCCGACGAAGGGCAGGGTCAAGCCCGCGATCAGCACGCCCGCCAGGGCGCTGACCATCACGAATGTGCCCAGGTGCGATATCAGTCGCCCGGCGCCGCTCACTCCCGAGTAACCGCTGCGTCCCGTAGCCATGCCGAACAGGGTACGGTCCGAACCTTTGCGCGGGGCGGGCCGGGGCGCGGCCCGCTCATTCTGTGGCCCAGTTGCTACACGTCACGTAGTCCGGACGGGCCATACCAGATTGGCCAGTTCGGGGGCTGTCGAGGGCTGATGGTTATCCGTAATGTCGTGCTAGCTGAAGAGGTCTCTACTGAATCGGTCGAAACGGCCATAGGGCGTGACGGACTGTGTGATCTGTCGTACGTCTAGGCAATGAGACTCATACGCAGTAGGACTTGTTAGACACAGCGAGTGCAGAAGCAGTGCGAAGAAGCAGTGGTACTGAGGGCAGTCTTGATCGAGTAAGCGCAGTAGGACTAGTACGACAAGTGCGGATGTCGTGCCGGTCGTTCCGGTCAGGCGCGTGCTGTGCGGGCATCGCGTAGTTCGGACCGGGAGGTGCCGGCCGCCGTTGGGGGAGCCTCGATGCTGAGAGGACGGCACCGGAAGATGGATGTGTCGGAAAGCGAAGTGTCCATGAAGGCCATGGTCGTGGCGGAGAGCCCGGTCAGGAATTGGGTGGAGGACTGGACGATAGCGGCGGCGTGCCGGGGGATGGATCCCGACGAGCTGTTCGTGCAGGGCGCCGCGCAGAACCGCGCGAAGACGGTCTGCGCCGCGTGTCCGGTGCGCACCGAGTGCCTCGCCGACGCGCTCGACAACAGGGTCGAGTTCGGCGTGTGGGGTGGGATGACCGAACGCGAACGGCGTGCACTACTGCGAAAGCGGCCGGACGTGCGTTCGTGGCGCAAGGTGCTTGAGGGCAAGCGTGAGGCGTATCTGCGCGAGCGCACGCCCGTGGTGACCGCCGCGGTGGTACGCGGCTGAGCGTTCGCGGCTGAGAGTCCCGGACGCTGATCCGATGGGTTCGCAGGACGCGCGTCAGTGGTGGACGCCCGCTGACGCGCCGTCAGGCGGCCTGCGCGCTGTGAAACGGTGCTGTGAAACCGCGCCTACTTGGACTTGGCGAGGATCTCGCGCAGCCCGTCCAGGTCGTGGACGTCCTCGGCCTGCGCGGCCAGCTCCAGCATCGGGATACCGGGGTGGTTGGCCAGGAACCGGCTGGTCAACCGCTGCTCCCGGCGCGCGAGCACGACCCGCTCGGCGTGCAGCCGCAGCAGGGCGGCCGCGAGTTGAGCGGCCTGTGCCGCGTCCTCGGCGGAGGACTCGTTTCCGTTGCCTGACGCGCCCTCAGGCATGGTGCCGTTCTTACGCGTGCGCTTGGCCGCCTTACCGTTCGACAGCTGCTCGGCCGCCGCCAGCGCACGCTCCGCCGTGATCTCGGCGCCCGGACGGTGTACGCGATTGAGAACCAGCCCGGCCAGCGGCATTTTGTCCTTGGCCAGCCGCTCGGTGAAATACGAGGCTTCACGCATCGCGTCCGGCTCAGGCGCCGCGACGACCACGAACGCGGTGCCCTCGGTCTGCAGGAGCTCGTACGTGCGCTCGGCCCGCTCGCGGAAACCGCCGAACATGGTGTCCAGCGCGGCCACGAACGACTGCACCTCACTCAGCAGCGTCGTGCCGAGGATCTTGCCCAGCGTCGCGGTGACCAGGCTCACCCCGCCGGCCAGCAGCTTGAACGCACCCATCCCGCCGACCTTGGCGGGCGCAGACAGGATCCTGATCAGCCGGCCGTCCAGGAACGAGCCGAGCCGGTCCGGCGCGTCCAGGAAGTCCAGCGCGGACCGGCTCGGCGGCGTGTCGACCACGATCAGGTCCCACTCGCCGGCCGCGCGCAGCTGGCCCAGCTTCTCCATCGCCATGTACTCCTGCGTGCCGGCGAAGCTCGCGGAGAGCGACTGGTAGAACGGATTGGCCAGGATCTGCCTGGCCCGCTCCGGATCGGCGTGGTCGACCACGATCTCGTCGAAGGTCCGCTTCATGTCGAGCATCATGGCGTGCAGCCGCCCGCCCGCGGACCGGTCGATGCCGTCCACCTCGCGCGGAGTGTTGTCCAGCTCGGTCAGGCCGAGCGACTGCGCGAGCCGGCGCGCCGGGTCGATGGTCAGCACGACCACGTCGCGGCCCCGCTCGGCCGCGCGCAGCGCGAACGCCGCGGCGGTCGTCGTCTTGCCGACCCCGCCGGACCCGCAGCAGACCACGATTCTGGTGTCCGGCGAGTCGAGCAGCCGGTCGAGCTCCAGGTGCCGAGCGTCCCCGATGTGTCCGTTCACGCCGTCGTTCACGCCGCCCCCTGCCGACGCAGTTCCCGGGCCAGCAGGTCGAGCCCGACCCGGTCGACCCCGTCGGTCAGCAGCGGCAGCTCGTACATCGGGGCCTGCGTCGCGGCCAGTTCCTCGCGCTGCCCGGCCTCCAGCAGCACCCGCTGCGCGTGCTCGGTGGCCAGCTCGGCCAGCGCCGTGACCACCTCCGGGTCGGCCAGGCCGACCGGGGCCAGCCCGGCCTCCAGCTCGGCCGGATCGAGACCGCCGGGCTGCGCGGCCCGCTTCAGCCGGTCCTCCGGCAGCACCACCGGCCGGGCCTGGTTGATCACGACGCCGCCGGCCGGCAGCCCGGCCTCGCGCAGCTGGGCGAAGCCGTCCAGCGTCTCCTGCACCGGCATCTCCTCCAGCAGCGTCACGAAGTGCACCGCCGTCTGAGCGCTGGTGAGCACCCGCATCACCGCGTCGGCCTGGTTGCGGATCGGTCCGACCCGGGCCAGACCGGACACCTCCGAGTTCACATTCAGGAACCGGGTGATCCGGCCGGTCGGCGGCGCGTCCATAACCACGGCGTCGTAGTAGAAGGTGCGCTCGCCGCCGTGCGACGCGCTGTGTCCGTGGCCTTTATCGGCGCGACGACGTACGGCCTCGCACGTCTTACCCGTCAGCAGCACGTCACGAATACCGGGCGCGACAGTCGTCGCGAAGTCGATGGCACCGAACCGGCGCAGCACACGTGCGGCCGGGCCGAGTTTGTAGAACATGTCCAGGTATTCGAGCAGCGCCTGCTCGGCGTCGATGGCCAGTGCCCAGACCTCGCCGCCGTCCGGTGTAACCGCGACGCGCCGCTCCTCGTAAGGCACCGGCGCGACGTCGAACAACTGGGCCAATCCCTGCCGCCCCTCGACCTCGACCAGGAGGATGCGCCGATCGCCGGGGCGTGCGCCGCCCGCAGCCAGTGCGAGTGCCAACGCGCCCGCGACCGTGGTCTTGCCTGTGCCGCCCTTACCCGTGACCACGTGCAGGCGGACGGCGGACCAGTCCGGCTTCGTCTGCCGCGGCTCGGCTGCGTTCGTCACGGGAACGAGCCTAATCCCCCGCCGCGGGTAAGGCGGTGGGCCACCCGTTAGGCTCGGGCCATGACCAAGTGGGAGTACGTGACCGTGCCCTTGCTCGTGCACGCGACGAAGCAGATTCTGGACAACTGGGGCCAGGACGGCTGGGAGCTGGTCCAGGTCGTTCCGGGGCCGAATCCGGAGCAGCTGGTGGCTTACATGAAGCGGGAGAAGCAATAGTGGACGCGGTCGCGGGTGGCGACACGCCCGAGCAGCGGCTGGCCGCGCTGGGGCTGACCGTCCCGTCGGTCGCCAAGCCGCTGGCGGCTTACGTCCCGGCCCTGCGCTCCGGCTCGCTGGTGTTCACCTCCGGCCAGCTGCCGACCGTGGACGGCAAACTGCTGCGGACCGGCAAGGTCGGCGCGCAGGTCTCCGCCGAGGAGGCCAAGAAGCTCGCCGAGCGCTGCGCCCTCAACGCACTGGCCGCGGTCAAAGCCGAGATCGGCGAGCTGTCGTGGGTCGTGCGCGTCGTCAAGGTGGTCGGCTTCGTCGCCTCGGCGCCGGACTTCACCGGCCAGCCCGGTGTGATCAACGGGGCGAGCGAACTGCTCGGCACCGTGTTCGGCGAGGCCGGCGCGCACGCCCGCTCGGCGGTCGGCGTCGCGGTGCTGCCGCTGGACGCGCCGGTCGAGGTCGAGCTGACCGTGGAGATCGACGCGTTCCAGGTCGACTCGGCCCCGGACGAGGTGGCCTGATCTCCCCGGCCCGGCCCGGTTCGCCGGGGTCCGGATCGGTGACGCCGGGGCCGGCCACGGGGCGCGCCGCGCTCGTGCTGGCCCCGAACCCGTCCCCGATGACGCTCGACGGCACCAATACCTGGGTGCTGGTCGAGCCGGGCTCGTCCGAAGCGGTCGTGGTCGACCCCGGGCCGCTGCACGAGGGGCACCTCGCGGCGGTCCTCAAACAGGTCGAGGCCGCCGACGCGCGGGTCGCGGTGATCCTGCTGACGCACGGTCACCCCGACCACGCGGAGGGCGCGAAGCGGTTCGCGGCGCTCGCCGGCGCCCCGGTCCGCGCCCTCGATCCCGCGCAGCGCCACGGCGCCGAAGGGCTCGCGGACGGCGACGTGATGAGCGTCGGCGGCCTTGAGGTACGCGTCGTCGCGACGCCGGGACACACCGGCGACTCGCTATCGTTCCTGCTGCCTGCCGACCGCGCGCTGCTGACCGGCGACACGGTGCTCGGCCGTGGCACGACGGTCGTCGCGTATCCGGACGGCCGGCTCGCCGACTACCTCGACTCGCTCATCCACATCCGCCGCCTGACCGAATCAGGCGACGTCGCCGTCGTACTGCCTGGTCACGGACCGGTCGTGTCACAGCCGGGTCCAGCGGTCGAGTTCTACCTCAGTCATCGCGCCGCGCGCCTCGCTCAGGTAGAGGACGCGATGGCAGCCGGTGACCGCACAGCTAAAGCGATCGTTCAACGCGTATACGCAGACATCGATCCCGGACTGTGGCCGGCGGCGGAGTTATCCGTACGCGCGCAGCTCGAATACCTGAAGGCGCGTAGCTAAAACGACACGGACACGTTGACCATGTAGTTGGCGTAGGGCAGAGCTAACAAGCACGTAGCTGCTGCTGCGCATCTACCGCGCGTGGCTGTGCTCTATAGCGCAGATCTATGGCGTTCTGAAAGCGCGTTACCGCGCGCGCCGGGCCAGACGCACGGTGTCCAGCAGCACGACCGCGCGTGCCTCCAGCTTGATCCAGCCGCGCTGCGCGAAGTCGGCCAGCGCCTTATTCACCGTCTCGCGGGACGCGCCGACCAGCTGCGCCAGCTCCTCCTGGGTCAGGTCGTGCGAGACCTTGATGCCCTCCTGGTCGTCCCCGGCCGGCTGGCCGAAGCGGGTCGACAGGTCGAGCAGCGCCTTGGCCACCCGGCCGGGAACATCGGAGAACACCAGGTCGGCCAGTGTCTCGTTGGTCCGGCGCAGCCGGCGGGCCATCGCGCGCAGCAGCGAGCGGGCCACCTCGGGACGCGCGGACAGCCACGGCTGCAGCTCGGTGTGGCCGAGCGCGAGCAGCCGGGTCGAGGTCAGCGCGGTCGCCGTCGAGGTGCGCGGACCCGGGTCGAACAGGGACAGCTCGCCGAACATCTCGCCCGGACCGAGCACCGCGGTCAGGTTCTCCCGGCCGTCCCCGGAGGAGCGGCCCAGCTTGATCTTGCCCTCGACCACGACGTACAGCGCGTCGCCGGGATCGCCCTCGTGGAAGAGCGTGTCGGCCCGGGCCAGCGCGATCTCCGTCATCGACTTGAGCAGCGAGTTCGACGCCTCTTCATCCAACGCGGCGAACAAAGGGCTGCGGCGCAGCACGTCCTCCACTGACGAACCCTCCATCGGCGGTCAAGCCGTCTTCTTGCGGACCTGGTCGCCGGTCGCCTCGCGCGGCTCGACGCCGGACCGCAATCTGTTATGGCCCTGCATCGAACAGTGTGGCCTACCACGCGGTAAATCACATACTCGGCAGCGGCACACCCCGATAGTTCTCGCGATCTTGGCGGTTTCGTAACGTCGCCGCGCCGCGCGGCGCACCGTCTAGAGTTGGGCTCATGACGGACGTCCAGGCGAAGCGCCCGACGCGCGCGCGCAAGGCGGCGGGGGAAGAATCGCACGTCGCGCTGGTGCGCCGGGCCAGGAAGATCAACCGGGAGCTCGCCGAGGTCTATCCGGACGCCTGCTGCGAGCTGGACTATCAGAATCCGTTCGAGTTGCTCGTGGCCGTCGTGTTGTCCGCTCAGTCGACCGATGTCGGCGTGAACAAGGTGACTCCCGCGCTTTTCGCCCGATATCCGAACGCCGACGACCTCGCGGCCGCCGACGTGGAGGAATTGGAGTCGATCATCAAGCCGACCGGCTTCTACCACGCCAAGGCCAAGTCGCTGCTCGGCCTGGCGGCCGGGCTGCGCGACCGGTTCGGCGGCGAGGTACCGGGGCGGCTGGCGGACCTGGTGACGCTGCCCGGGGTCGGGCGCAAAACCGCGAACGTCGTGCTCGGCAATGCCTTCGGGATCCCGGGGATCACCGTGGACACGCACTTCGGCCGGCTCGCCCGCCGGTTCGGCTGGACGCGCGATGAAGACCCGGTCAAGGTCGAGCACGAGATCGGCGCGCTCTTCCCGCCGGCCGAGTGGACGCTGCTGTCCCACCGGCTGATCTTCCACGGCCGCCGGGTCTGTCACGCGCGCAAGCCCGCGTGCGGGGCGTGCCCTGTCGCCGCGCTGTGCCCCTCGCGCACCATCGGCGAGACCGATCCGATCAAGGCGGAGGCGCTGCTGAAACCGGCCTCGGCCCGTGAAGCCGCGCTGCTGGCCGCGGCGCGGAAGGCGGCTTCGTGAGCGGCGCGATCGACGGCGGCGGTCACGGCGCCGGCCCGGTGGGTCCGGCAGAGTCTGACAAACATACTGATATGAGCACCGACGGCGCCGAGTCCCTGGTCGGCCGCGACCGGCTGCCGGGCTGGCTGCATCCGCTGGCCGGCGCGCTGGAGGACCTGGACGCGAATCCGGGCTGGCTCGGCTGGCGGCCCCGGCCGCGCACGCTGCCCGGCGAGCCGCGCCGGTCCGCCGTGCTGATCCTTTTCGGTGCCGCCGGTTCGCCGGACGACCCGAGGCCGGACGTGCTGATCACCGAGCGTGCCGCGACCTTACGCGCACACGCCGGCCAGCCCGCGTTCCCCGGCGGCGGCATCGACCCAGAGGACAGCGGGCCGGTGCGTGCCGCGCTGCGTGAGGCGCAGGAGGAGACGGGCGTCGACCCGGCGTCGGTCGCCGTGTTCGGCCGGCTGCCGGAGATCTACCTGCAACCGAGCGATTTCATGGTGGCGTCCGTTCTGGGGTGGTGGCACACACCCTCGCCGCCGCGCGTCGTCAGCCCCCTGGAGGTGGCCGCGGTGCACCGAGTGCCGGTGGCACGGCTGGTCGACCCCGCCAACCGGCTGCGGGTACGGCACCCGTCCGGTTACATCGGCCCGGCGTTCAAGGCCGACGGCATGCTGGTGTGGGGCTTCACCGCCGGACTGCTCGACGCCGTGCTGCGGCTCGGCGGCTGGGACCGGCCGTGGGACCGCGACCGGCTTGAAGACCTGCCCGAAGCGGTCAACGCGCTGGCCGTGCGCTCCAGTTCGATCCGCCCGGCCGACCAGCGACCGTACATCGGCTCGCAGAGAACCGACCCCGAGGGCGTCGATCCGCGGCCGGCGGACCGCGCCGAGCCGGATCCGGCGCCATCCGGGCCGGAAGCGGCCGATCCCGCACAACCCATGGCGCAACCCCCGGCACAGCCCCCGGCGGACGAGCCCGGCGGCGCCGTCGCCGGCGGCGAATGAGGGCGCGCGCGTGGACCTGCTCGATCTGATCCTGATCATCGTCGCCGTCTGCTTCGCGGTCTCCGGATACCGCCAGGGCTTCGTGGTCGGCGTGCTCTCGTTCTTCGGCTTCGTCGGCGGCCTGCTGCTCGGCCTGTGGATCGTGCCGGTCGTGATGAACCACTTCAGCACCTCGCTGGTGGTCTCGACCGTCTCGCTGTGCGCCGTGCTGGTGCTCGCCGTGCTCGGGCAGGTGCTGGCCACCACGCTCGGCGGCCGGGTGCGCGGGGAGATCACCTGGCGGCCGGTGCAGGCCGTGGACCAGAGCGCGGGCGCCGTGGTGTCCGTGATCTCGGTGATGCTGGTGGCCTGGTTCCTCGGCCTGGCGCTGGTCAACTCGACGATGCCGGTCGTCTCCCAGCAGGTGCGCGGATCCGCGCTGCTCAACGGGATGCGCCAGGTGCTGCCCGCCAACGCGCAGAACTGGTTCCACTCGTTCGCCGACGTGCTGGACCGCAGCGGCTTCCCGCAGGTCTTCGCGCCCTTCACCCAGGAGCACATCGCCAACGTCCCGGCGCCCGATCCGAAGGTGCTCAACCAGTCGGGTGTGCGCAGTGCGCGAGACTCGATCGTCAAGGTCGTCGGCAACGCGCCGAGCTGCGGCAAACAGATCGAGGGCTCCGGTTTCGTGTACTCGCCGCACCACGTGATGACGAACGCACACGTCGTCGGCGGCGTTACACATCCGACCGTGCAGATAGGCGGCGTGGGCCGCCTATACCGCGCGACCGTCGTGTTGTTCGATCCGACCAGCGACGTCGCAGTGCTTGACGTGCCCGGCCTGGACTCGACGCCGCTCAAGTTCGACACCTCGGGCAACAGCGGCGACAACGCGGTCGTGGCCGGCTTCCCGGAGGACGGCGGCTTCACGCCGGTGGCCGCGCGTATCCGGCAGGAGATCGAGGCGCAGGGGCAGGACATCTACCAGCGCGGTTCGGCGACGCGTGACATCTTCTCGCTGTACGCGCAGGTGCTGCAGGGCAACTCCGGCGGTCCGCTGCTGACGACCGGCGGCGAGGTGTACGGCGTCGTGTTCGCCAAGTCGCTGGAGGACTCGTCCACCGGCTACGCACTCACCGCCCACCAGGTCGCGCCGGACGCGCAACAGGGCGCGAATGCGACAAACCAGGTCGACACGCAAGGCTGCGCGATCTGATCCCTTGATCGCGATTGTTGCTACTGTCTGATCGACATTCCGCCGGTCCCTGTTCCGGCACGGCTTCTGACGCGCCGTCGATCTCTGCGCGCAGAAGTGTCGGAGGCCGCGGATAAAGTCGCAGAACACGTCGAATCAGGTCACCTCGCGTGGCCCGGACTGCTGGGGGCGGCCTCGTGCTCGGACACTCGCATTCGACCAGCGGCGCGCTCGCCTGGGCGGCGGCCGCGGCGTGGGTCCCGGCGGCGATCTGGCCCGGACACCTGGACACCAAAGACATCCTGATGGGCACGTTCATCACGGCCGGCTCGGCGCTGCTGCCCGACTTCGACCATCCGGACGGCACGATCGCGCACTTCCTCGGCCCGATCTCGCACACCTTGTGCCGGTTCGTCGAGTGGATCTCCGGCGGACACCGGCACGCGACGCACTCGCTGTTGTTCGTCGCCGGCGTCACGGCCGGGACGTGGGCCGGTGTGCACTACCTGGGGCGGCCGTTCACGCTCGGGCTCGTCTACGTCCTGCTCTCGCTCGCGATACGCGCACTTCACCTGTGCCCGCCCGGAAAGGGCGTCCACTCGTGGGGCGTGGTGCTGCTCTTGGCAGTCGGCGGCACCTTCCTGATGGACCGTTGGATCGGCTCGTCGCCGAGTTGGCTGCCGGTCGCCGTCGGCGTCGGCGCGGCCGCGCACCTGGTCGGCGACTGTCTGACGGATCGTGGCTGCCCTTTGCTGTGGCCGATCCCGACGCGGTTCGGCATACCGCTGATCAAGCGCACGGGCGAGAAGCTTGAGACCGCGTTCCTCACACCGGTCATGGCTGTGGGCGCGGTCGTCGCCCTCTACTTCGCGACGACGCCGGGCATGCACAAGTAGGCATGGCGCACGTAAATCGGCACAGATAAATCGGCACAGACAGACGGCATATGAAAAAGGTGTGCGCGCGTAAGGCGGCACGCGTACGTGCTACCGGTCCGGCTCGTCGTCCTTAAGCCAGTTCAGCACCTCGGTGCTGAACAGCTTCGGCGCCTCCTCCTGCGGGAAGTGGCCGACGCCATCGAGCAGTCGCCATCGGTACGGCGCGTTCACATGCCGGCCCGAACCGCGCGCGGTATTGGTCAGCACCGCGCGGTCCAGCGCGCCGTGCAGGTGCAGCGTCGGCACCTCGGTCGGCGTGCGCATCCGCTGCTGGTACTGGATGCCGTCGGGCCGCAGCAGCGAGCGCACCCACCAGCGGAAATACTCCAGCGAGCAGTGCGCCACCCCGGGAATCACGATCGCCTGCTCGTAGCGTCGGCTCACCTCGGCCGGCGGCCACTCCGGCCGGCTCCAGTCGCCCAGCATCCGGCCGACGGTCGCGCCGCCGTCGCGCACCAGCGACTTCTCCGCGGCGACCGGCCGCTGGGCCGCGAACACGTGCTTGCTCGCGCCGATCTGCGCCGGATCGGTCAGCAGCGCGGCGCGCTGCTTGCGCGGGTGGGCGGAGCCGGTGACGACCAGCCGGCGCACCGTTTTCGGTCGCAGCGTCGCGGCGGTCCAGCCGAGCGTGGCGCCCCAGCCGTGGCCGACCACGGCCGCGTTGGCCTCGCCGAGCGCGCGGATCACGCCGGTCACGTCCATGGTCAGCGTCATCGGGTCGTAGCCGCGCGGAGTCTTGTCGCTGCCTCCGTAGCCGCGCAGATCCATCGCCGCGGCGCGGTAGCCCGCTTCGGCGAAGTCCACCAGTTGATCCCGCCAGGTCCACCAGAACTGCGGGAAGCCGTGCAGGAACAGCACCAGCGGGCCCTCGCCGAGCTCGACGACGTGGAAGCGGGCCCCGTTCGCGGACACCTCGCGATGGGTCCAGGCCCCCTCCACGTACACCGGGGACAGGTCTGAAGGCATGGGCGCCAGCATGACACAGATGGCTGTCCGGGCGGTGTCGCCGAGGGGTGCGTTGGGCGACTTGGCCCGTACTGCGCCGACCGGAGGGCTATCGGACGGTGCGCTTCAGGACAGCCAGCGACTCGTTGGTGGACCGCTTCGTCGCGTTCACGCCGCGGATGCCTTTGAGGCGCAGGATGCCGACGCCGGCGCACACGGCACCGATGAACAGGTAGCCGCCGGCGACGATCAGCCACGCCCAGGCCAGGCCGAGCCCGAGCGCGTGGATGCCGTACGCGGCGGCGAACGACAACATGATCAGCGCGAACACGGCGAGCACCGCGGCGGCGGCGAACAGCCCGCTACCGGTGGCGGCCCGCTTCACGTCCCGCTTCACCTCGGCCTTGGCCAGGGCCACCTCGTCGCGCAGCAGCGAGGACACGTCCTTGGTCGCGGACGAGACCAGGGCGGACAGCTTGTGCCCGTCGCGGTCGTCGTCGAGACGGTCGGGGCGGGAGCCGACGGTCGCAGCCACTCGGTACCTCCTGACGGCGGGCGGCCGCGTCCGGCGGTGTGGCCGGACGGGATGCCGCTGGACTACCCGAGCCGCGCCGGTTCATGCGGCCGTTAGCCTGAATGCGCGGCGCGGCGTGCGTGGCCGGATTCCGACGGTCCTACCGGACTGATCGGAGAGCGGCTTACGAATACAGACAAAGTGATCTATCGGTTTGTCGATATATCGCTTCAGCGACTTTTGTGGCGGCTCCTGCCGGCCGAAATACGGTCGCGGCACAGCAAGCGGACGTGTTACGCATAGCCCATGCCCACTGAGGTTTCCGCCCCGCGCGCACTGACCGCCGACGATCTCGACGCGTTCTGCGAACTCGACGAGATCACGTTCATCACGCAGCCGCGCGGTCCCGCCGAGTTGCAGGTGGAGCGGTCGCTGTTGGAGCTCGACCGGGCGATCGGCGTCTTCGACGGCCCGGACATCGTCGGCGGCGCGGCGATCTACTCCTTCGAGATGACCGTGCCGGGTGGCCGCGTCCCGATGGCCGGCGTCAGCTGGGTCAGTGTGCTGCCGACGCATCGGCGCCGCGGCATCCTCAGCTCGATGATGCGCTATCAGCTGCACGAGCTGCATGAGACCGGCGGCGAGGCGCTCGCCGGTCTGACGGCCAGCGAGCCGCCGATCTACGGCCGGTTCGGCTACGGCCCCGCGACGAAGGCCGCGAACCTGACGGTTCCGAGACACCGCAATGCCCTGCGACTGCCCGAGGGGACCGGCGACGTCACGATCCGCCTGATCTCGACGCCTGACTCCGTCCCGGTCTGCGAGGAGATCTACGCGCGCCAGGTGACCAAACGCGCCGGCATGCTCGTACGGACGCCGGCTTGGGGCGCCGTGTACGCCGCGGACCCCGAGGCCTGGCGCGAGGGCCGCTCGAAATTGCGCACGGTGCTCGCCGAACGTGACGGGCAGCCGGTCGGCTTCGCGCGGTACCGCACCAAGTACGAGGGCACGCACGGCGTACCGGCCGGACGCGTGGATGTACAGGAGTTGTACGGCGACGACCCCGCAGCTGAAGCCGCGCTGCTGCGGTATGTCCTCGACATCGACCTTACGGCGATCACATCCCTAATGCGCCTGCCGCTCGACGCGGCGCCCGTGCAGCAGTTGACGTACCTGCGTGCCGCGCAGATGACCGTCGACGAGTCGCTTTACCTGCGTCTCGTGGATGTCGATCGTGCCCTGTCATCGCGCACGTACTCGGCGCAGATCGACATCGTCATCGAAGTCGCCGACCTCTTCTGCCCTTGGAACGAAGGACGCTGGCGCCTGACCGGCGACGAGAAGGGCGCGCACTGCGAGCGCACCGACGCCGCGCCCGACCTGGCGATCGGCATCCGCGAACTCGGCGCGTCCTATCTCGGCGGCGTCACGCTCGCGTCGCTCGACGCGGCCGGACTGGTCGACGAGCGGCGCCCCGGTGCGCTGGCCGAGGCGTCACGCGCGTTCTCAATCGACCTCCAGCCCTCGCTGCCCTTCGGGTTCTGATCGACCCGCACGGCGAAGGCGAACGCGGTGTCTGTGGCGGCCGGGCGTCGGCAGGCGGCCTGGAAAGCATCGCGGCATGTGCCCGATCGTCAGCTCATCGGACACATGCCGCGTAATGTGTTGCTCCGTCAGCACCGGGGCGAATAGGTCGCCGCCCGGGCCGCCGCTTCGATCACTCTTCGGCCGCGTGCGGGAGCTTGGCCGCGATCAGCTCCATCACGGACGCGTCGGTCAGCGTCGTGGTGTCGCCCATCGCCCGCTCCTCCGCCACGTCCTTCAACAGCCGGCGCATGATCTTGCCGGAGCGGGTCTTCGGCAGCTCGGCCACGAACTGGATCTGCTTGGGCTTGGCGATCGGGCCGATCTCCTTGGACACGTGCGCCTTCAGCGCCGCGTCCAGGTCCGCGCCCTCGGCCTGGCCGCTGCGCAGGATCACGAACGCGACGATGCGCTGCCCGGTGGTCTCGTCCTTCGCGCCGACCACCGCGGACTCGGCCACCGCCGGGTGTGAGACCAGCGCCGACTCGACCTCGGTGGTGGAGATGTTGTGGCCGGCCACCAGCATGATGTCGTCCACCCGGCCCAGCAGCCACAGGTCGCCGTCGGCGTCCTTCTTCGCGCCGTCGCCGGCGAAGTAGTAACCCTGCTCGGCGAAGCGCGCCCAGTACGTCTCGCGGTAGCGCTCCGAGTCGCCCCAGATGCCGCGCAGCATCGACGGCCACGGCTGGTCCAGAACCAGGAAGCCGCCGCCGCCGTTCGGCACGATGGTGCCGTCCTTCGCCACCACGTTCGCCGAGATGCCCGGCAGCGGCCGCATCGCCGAGCCCGGCTTGGTCGAGGTCACGCCCGGCAGCGGCGAGATCATGATGGCGCCGGTCTCGGTCTGCCACCACGTGTCCACGACCGGGGTCCGGTTGTGGCCGATCTGCTCCCGGTACCAGATCCACGCCTCGGGGTTGATCGGCTCGCCCACCGAGCCGAGCACGCGCAGCGAGGACAGGTCGAACCTCGCGGGGATGTCGTCGCCCCACTTCATGAACATCCGGATCGCGGTCGGCGCCGTGTACAGGATGCTGACCTTGTACTTCTGGATGATCTCCCAGAACCGGCCCTGGTGCGGCGTGTCCGGCGTGCCCTCGTACATGACCTGCGTCGCACGGTTCGACAGCGGTCCGTAGACGATGTACGAGTGCCCGGTCACCCAACCGACGTCGGCCGTGCACCAGAACACGTCGCTGTCCGGCTTGAGGTCGAACACCGCGTTGTGCGTGTACGACACCTGCGTCAGGTAGCCGCCTGTGGTGTGCAGGATGCCCTTGGGCCGACCGGTCGTGCCCGAGGTGTACAGGATGAACAGCGGGTGCTCGGAGTCGAACGCCTCAGGTGTGTGCTGGTCCGACTGGCGCTCCACCACGTCGTGCCACCACACGTCACGCTCCGCGTTCCACGGCACCTCGTGCCCGGTCCGCCGCACGACGATGACCTTCTCGATCGTGTCGGCGCCGTCGACCGCGGCGTCCGCGTTCGGCTTGAGGTTGGCCACCGCGCCGCGCCGGTTGTAGCCGTCCGCGGTGATCAGGACCTTGGCGCCGGCGTCGTCGATGCGCGAGCGCAGCGCCTCCGCGGAGAACGCCGCGAAGACCACCGAGTGCGGTGCGCCGACCCGGGCGCAGGCCAGCATCGCGATCGCAGCCTCGGGGATCATCGGCATGTAGACGGCGACCCGGTCGCCGGCCTGTACGCCCAGTTCGGTCAGCGCGTTGGCGGCCTTCGACACCTCGCGCTGCAGCTCGGCGTAGGTGATCGTGCGGCTGTCGCCCGGCTCGCCCTCGAAGTGGATCGCCACCTGGTCGCCGTACCCGGCCTCGACGTGCCGGTCCACGCAGTTGTACGCCACGTTGAGCTTGCCGCCGACGAACCACTTGGCGAAGGGCGGATCCGACCAGTCAAGCACCTCGGTCCACGGCTGCGCCCAGGTCAGCCGGCTCGCCTGGGCCTCCCAGTAGGCCAGGCGGTCGGCCTCGGCCTGTGCGTAAGCCTCGGCCGTCACGTTCGCCGCCGCTGCCAGCTGCGCGGGCGGCTCGAACCGCCTCTCCTCGTTCAACAGGTTCGACAGCGTTTCGTTGGACACTCGAACTCCTCGGCAGATGTCCGGTACGGGCCGCGGCGGTCGTCCCGGGGCGCGCCGTCCGACCTCGTCTCTTGATCGGGCTGAACAACAGTTTCAGCCCAGGGGCGTGTTCGCCCTAAAGCAGACCAGGCGCGCCCGTGTAACGCAAGGGTTTCGGCGATAAAAGGTCTAGACCACGTGACCCGGCCGCACCGCCGACGGTGCTACGCG
>JBOHCW010000520.1:0-2168 GCA_050725375.1 Actinocrinis sp.
GGATGCCGTGCTGACCTGCGCACACTGCGGCAAGCGGGTCGCGCGCGCCGACATGCGCCCGGTGTTCTCGGGCGAGGTCCAGCAGCCGGCCTCCTGAACCTCTGACGGGACTAACCGCGCTAACCGCGCTCTGAGGCGACTCTAAGGTTCGCCGACGGGATCTCGAAGGCCGGTTTGGTGCCCTGGTGTGCAGGGCGGGGAACACCCCGCCGGCAGCACAGTGGCAGCAGAGGGAGATCCGATGCACATCAGAACGCGAATGATCGCGGCGGGGACCGCGGTCGTGCTGCTGACCGGGACGGCCGGGGCCGCCGCGGCGGCGGCCGGCGGCGCCAAGTCCCCGTCGCCGCAGTCGTCGGCCGGGCAGTCGGCCGGCGCGAAGCCGACGCCGCCGGGCAAGTCCGGCAGTGAGCAGCAATGGCTCGACCAGCTCGCCGCGAGCCTGCACGTGAGCGTGACGAAGCTGCAGAACGCGCTGATCGACGCGAAGACGACCATGGGACGGCTCGGCGTCGGTCCGACCGACGCGGCCGTGGTCGACGCCGTAGCGCACGACCTCGGCGTGAGCACCGGGCGGGCGCGCGCGGTCATCAACCAGGTCTTCACCGACGGCGCCCCGACCGGCAAGGGCAAGGGGAGTCCGGCGCCCGGCGTGTCCGGCGAGCAGGCCGCCCGCGTGCTGGCCGCGATCCTGCACGTGTCCGACGCGCGCGCCATGCAGGTGCTCAACCAGCTGGATCAGATCGACCGCACCACCAGGGACGGGATCAACCCGAGCAACGCGCAGTTCCGGGCACTGGCGGCCAGTCTGCACCTGACGCCGCAGGGGCTCATCAGCGCGCTGACGCAGTGGAAGGAGACCCTGGTCGGAGTGTCGGGCCCGTCGTCGAAGTAGGCGCACGCCTGTACACGCTGTTATGCGCACATGCGTACGTATAGGCACACGCACGGTCGCAGGTGTGCGCGCATTCACACTGGCGAGCCCGGTCCCCACGGCCGGGCTCGCTCCCAGTACCGGACCTCCCGCACGCCTTCGCCCTCTTCATCCTTATCGAGAAGGGTCACAATGACGCCATGCAGGTCTTGGTAGTCGATGACGACGGGGCGGTCCGCCAGGCGCTGGCCCACGCCCTGCGCCGCGACGGGTACGCCGTGGCCGAGGCGGCGGACGGCGCGGGCGCGCTGCGTCAGACCGCCGGCGACCGGTACCAGGCGATCGTGCTCGACGTGTACATGCCCGAGCCGAACGGCCTGGAGGTGTGCCGGATCCTGCGCGGGCGCGGCGACGAGACGCCGATCCTGATGCTCACCGCGCGTGACCTGGTCAGCGACCGGGTGGCCGGCCTCGACGCGGGCGCGGACGACTACCTGGTCAAGCCGTTCGCGCTGGACGAACTGCGGGCCAGGCTGCGCGCACTGCTGCGGCGCAGCGCAGCGGCGGGTGCCCGCGACGTGCTCACGTTCGCAGACCTCGAACTCGACCTCGCCCAGGCCCGCGCCCGCCGCGGCGAGCGGTCGCTCAGCCTCACGCGGACCGAGTACGCGCTGCTGGAACTGTTCCTGCGCAACCCGCGACGCGTCTTGAGCCGCACCGCGATCTTCGAGGCGGTCTGGGGCTACGACTTCGGGCCGGGCTCCAACTCGCTGTGGGTCTATGTCAGCTATCTGCGAGCCAAGCTGGAGGCGGACGGCGAGGCGCGGCTGATCCAGACCGTGCGCGGCCTCGGCTACGTACTGCGCGAGGAGCCGTGACGCCGTGAGTCTGCGCGCGCGCATCGCGCTGGCCGGCGGACTGGTGGTGTTCGCCGCGCTGCTGGCGGCGTCCCTGGTGCTCTATCCACTGGCCGACCGCGACCTGTACGACCAGCTGGACAATTCGCTGGTCGTCACGACGTCCACGGCCCCGAAGTTCGCCGTCGCGCTCAAGCAGAAGATCACGGCGGACCCGTCCTCGCCCCCGTACGTCGCGACGGCGCCGATCCAGGTCGGCGACACCCTGATCCAGTTCTTCAGCGGCGCCATGGTGGCGGGCGGGTCCGCGCAGATCGCGCCGCTGAGCAAGCAGGACGTGCAGGTCGCGAGCGGCGATCAGCCCGCGTACTTCCAGTCGATCGAATACCGGAACCAGGGCTACCGCCTGTACACGGCGCAGTTCAACGGTCCCGCCT
>JBOHCW010000521.1:0-6635 GCA_050725375.1 Actinocrinis sp.
GCCGGCAGCGGCGCGCCCGCGGTGGCGAGCTTCACCCCGGACGTGCCGCGACGTGCGCGGTTCCAGCGGATCAGCCGCCGCACCGGCCACCAGAGCACGAGCACGAGCGCCGCATACGGCACCAGCCAGCCGATCGCCGCGAGCAGGCCGCGCACGACGTGCAGGAACCCGTCCCAGCCGACGTGCAGTCCGCGCGAGAAGCCGGTGCGCACCGGCGGCGACGCCGCCGCGGCGCCCTGCGAGAAGTAGCCGACCGTGATCGTCGCGTACTGCACCTGGTCGGACAGCGCCTTCTGCTGCGCCTCCAGCGATTCGAGGTCCGACTCGCGCTGCGAGAGCGCCTGCTCCAGCGAGATCAGGTCGTTGACGGAGGCCGCCTTGTCGATCAGGGTGCGCAGTTCCGCGATCGAGGCGCGCGCCGAGTCGACCCGGCTGCCCACGTCGGCGACCTGGCCGGTCACGTCGGTCGCGCTCTTGGCCTGGTAGGTGACCTGGCCCTTCCCGGCAAGCTGGCTCAACACCGAGTCCACCCTGTCCGGCGGCACCCGCAGCCGCAGCGTCGCCTGCGTCGACTCCGAGGCGCCGCTCACGGCGGGCAGCTGCACGGGGCTCGGCACGTCGCCGCCGTTGTTCACCACGCCGCCGTCGGGCGGAACATCCTGCGACTGCGCCTTCGCCCCCGGCTCTACCACCTGCGAACCCGAGCCGACCGACTCGTCGGCGACGTATCCGCCCGCGCCGCTCACGATCACCTCGGCGCGCTGCGCCGCAGCCGCCGCGTCGTCGGTCTTGACCTGGAGCCCGGCCGTGATGATCAGGCTCCTGCTAGGCAGCTGCACCTTGCCGAGCGTCGACGAGGCACCGCCGCCCGCACCGGCCGCCGCCTTGTCCGCCGCGCCGAAATTCGCCTGTGCCTGCGCGGGCACCCGCGCCGCCGCGCCGCCCTGTGCCACACCGCCCGCAGCGCTCGACGACGCTCCGCCGCCGTTGCCTGCGCTGCACGCGCTCAATGCGATCGGCGCCGCGACGATCAGCGCTACCAGCGCCTTGGCCCGACCGCCCCTGATCGCGCCGACCACGCGCCGCCGCGTTCCGCGCGCCGTCCGCTCTCGTCGCAGCATGCTGAATGCCCCACCCTCGTCGACTGTCCGGCGCGGCCCGCTGCCGCGCTCGACGCACCTTGGACGCGGCCGCGAGGCATCCTGTTCCGCCGCCCGGTCACCGTTGCGTATCGATAGGGCATCGCCGGGAATCCCCGGATCCGGCCGCCCCGAACACCGCGCCCGGCGCGGCTGGTGTTATCGTGAGTGAATACTCACCCACCCTAACTGCACGGCGCGGACCACGGCGAACGATCAATCACAGGGGCGACGGGAGGCAGTGCGATGATCGCGAGGAAACTGACGGTGTTCGGCGCGTCCGGCGGGACCGGGACGCAGCTGGTGCGGCAGGCACTGGGGCGCGAGCTGGACGTGGAGGCGGTGGTGCGCGAGCGTTCGCGCCTGCCGATCGAGCACCCGCGGCTGACCGTGACGGTCGCCGACGTGCTCGACCCGGCCGCGATCGAGCCGGCCGTCGCCGACGCGGACGCGGTCCTGTCCGCGCTCGGACCGCGCAAGGGCGACTCGGCGAGCATCACGGCCGACGCGATCGCCTCGATCGCCCAGGCGATGAAGGCGGCCGGGGTGCGGCGGATCGTGGCGATCTCGGCGGCGCCGATCGCACCGGTCGCGCCGGTCGATCCGTTCGTGTACAAGCGGATCGCCCGCCCGCTGCTGTGGCGGTTCTTCGGCGCCGGCTACCGCGCGCTGGCCGCGATGGAGGAGACGCTGGCCGCGAGCGGGCTGGACTGGACCGTCACCCGTCCGGCGCTGCTGACCGACGGCCCGCTCGCCGGCGAGGCCGAATACGTGCTCGACTACTCGAAGCCGGGCGGCTTCCGGATCAGCCGCGCCGACCTGGCCGACACGATGCTGCGGGTTCTCGACGACCCGCACGCGTACGGCCGCTACGTGCGGTTCCGGTGAACGCTCCGCGCGACGGCGGCAGGAACAGCCCTCGCCGCCGCAAAACCTGAACCTCTGGTCATCTTTTTCCGGCCGCCCCCTTTGCAAGGCGCGCGCCCGCCTCCTACGCTGCCCCGAACGGCGCGGTCCGGTCCGGATCCGCGCGCGTTCTCCTTGGCGGCGGAAGGCGACGAGCTGTGAGCGGCATCGAGGTCGGCCTGCGCCGGGCGCGCGGCGCGCTGTTCGTCGCGTTCGGCGCGCAGGGCTTCTCGCTGATCGCGCTGACCAGCGAGATCCCGACGCTGGAGAAGCGGCTGCACATCGACGACTCGGCGGTCGCCGCGGTGCTGGCCGGGGTGCTGGTGGTCGCCGCGCTCGGCTCGCTGGCGGCCGGGGCGCTGGTCGGCCGGTACGGGTCGCGGATCGTGCTGCGCACCAGCCAGCCGCTGGTGCTCGCCGCGATCGTCGGAATCGGGGCCGCGCACGCGCTCGCCGCCGCGCTGCCGTTCATGCTGCTGTTCGGCGCGGCGGTCGGCGGCGTGGACGCGACCACGAACATGCAGGCGGTCGCGCTGCAGCGGCGCTACGGCCGCTCGATCATCCTCTCGTTCCACGGCGTGTGGGCGTTCGGCGCGGCCGTCGGCTCGGTCGCCGCGACCATCGCGACGAACACGCACACCTCGCTGTTCGTGTTCTACCTCGCCGCGGCCGTCCCGGTGGCGGTCCTGCTGGCCGCGGTCGGCCGGTTCCTGCTGCACGGGGTCAAGGACGAGACGGTGGCCGTGGACGCGGCCGGCGGCGGGCAGGCGGCGATCGCCTGGCGCCCGATGCTCGCGGTGTGCGCGGTGATGGCTCTGGCGTACTTCGCCGACTCGACCGTCTCCAGCGCGGGCGGCCTGTACATCCAGGACGGGCTGCACGGACACGGCTGGCAGATCACCATCGTGTACTTCGCCTACGCGGTGCCGTTCATGGCCGGCCGGTTCACCGGCGACCGGCTGACCGAGCGGTTCGGCGGCGTCCCGGTCGGCCGGGCCGGCGCGTCGGTCGCGGCGGTCGGGTTCGCCGTCGCGGCTCTCGCGCCGGGCCCCATGGTCGCGCTGCTCGGTTTCGCCGTGGTCGGCCTCGGCATCTCGGTGATGGCGCCGCTGTGCTTCTCGGCCGCCGGACGGCTCGACCCGGCCGAGACCGGCGTGGCCGTCGCGCGGCTGAACATCTTCAACTACGTCGGCTTCCTGTTCGGATCGGCGCTGGTCACCGGGCTGTGGGGGGCCGGGGTGCCGCACCGCGCCGGCCTGGTCGTGCCGCTGGTCGCCTCGGCGGCGATCAGCGCGTTCGCGTTCGGGTTCGGCGAGCGGCGCACCGCCGCGCACTTCGCGCTCCCGCTTCCCGACCCGGCCGGTCAGAACGCTGACACGCGGGTCGCGCGGTCCGGCGAGGCGCCGGGCGGCCTGATCGCCGACTAGGCCGATGCGGAAGACTGGGGCCATGCGTTCGCATCTGTACAGCCTTCCGGCCGCCGTCGAGACGCCCGAGGAGGCGCTCGACGCGCCGGTGCCGCCGATCGAGGCGGTCCTGTTCGACTTCGCCAACACCCTGTTCCGGATGGTGCCGACCGACGTGTACCTGCGCCGGGTGTGGGCAGCGGCCGGACGCGACGAGGCGGACCTCGACGTCGACGCGACGTCGGCGTGCCTTCGTGCCGCCGCGCAGCTGCCGGACGTGCTCGCCGCGCAGGACGGCCGCGACGTCTCGCTGGAGCTCCACCGCGAGTCGACCCGGCTCTGGTTCGGCCACGTGCCGCAGCTGGCCGACGTGTTCGACCTCGCATACGAGACGATCCTCGCGCAGGACAGCTGGTACGCCTACGACGACACCGTGCCGGTGCTGCGCGAGCTGGCCGCGCGCGGCGTGCCGATCGGGGTGGCCAGCGACACGGTCTGGGACCTGCGGCGCGACTTCGCCGCGGTCGGGCTCGGCGAGGTGGTCGGCGCGTACGCGCTGTCCTTCCAGCTCGGCTGCGAGAAGCCGGACCCGCGCATGTTCCTCAAGCCCTGCGCCGACCTCGGCGTCGATCCGCGCCGCACCCTGATGGTCGGCGACAATCCGGCCCGCGACGGCGGCGCGGCCGCGTGCGGGCTTCGCGCGTTCGTCCTGCCGACGGAGTCGCGCACCGGCGAGCGCGGGCTGCGCGACGTGCTGCGGCTGGTCGGCTGACCGACCGGCGGGCCGGTCCGGGTTACCTGTCGGTAACCACCACGGCCGCGACCTGCGGCGCGAGGCCCGGTGTCGGCCACCTGCCCGGTAAGGGCGCGTGTCGCTTTCACCGCGGCCGACGATGCGTTAGAATCTTCAACATTGAGGCACTGCTCGCTCCCCCCGTGGCGGGCTGTGCCTCCGACGCGGTCTGATCCGCCGCGTCCCGGCGGCTTCGCGCTCCCCCCGTGGCGCGAAGCCGCCCCTTATTTTCCGGGGTGTCCGCCGGCCTTCCCGGCCGTTTCCGGCCGGCTTTCGGGCCCGCCCGGTCCGCGCGCTGATGTTCGAGCACGAACACACGTGCGCCCGGGCCCGGTACGCCGCGGCGACGGCCGCGCTTGAGCCCGGCTTTAACACGCGGCGCTTGAGTTATCACACGCCCGCTGGAGTTTCCGGACCGTTTCCGAGCCGTTCGCGTGCCCGACCGGGTGACCGCCCGGCGCGCCCCGGCCGCGCTCGGCGGCGGCCGGCCCGGCCTGGAGCAACCGAGCACCGACCAGTCGAAAGGCCGAACTCGATGCGCCGCTATCCCCCCATCGCCGAGCACGGCATGATCGGCGACCTGCAGACCTGCGCGCTGGTGTCCTCGGACGGCGTCCTGGACTTCCTCTGCGCCCCGCGCTTCGACTCCCCCTCGGTGTTCGCCTCGCTGCTCGACGCGGACCACGGCGGCTACCTGCGGCTGGCCGCCGACGACGCCGAGGTGCAGACCACCACCCGGCAGCTGTACCTGCCGGACACCGCGATCCTGATCACCCGGTTCCTGTCCCACCACGGCGTGGGCGAGCTCGTCGACTTCATGCCGCTGGACCGGCCGCAGCGCGCGAGCGGGCGGCGGCGGATCGTGCGGATGCTGCGGGTGGTGCGCGGCAGCGTCAAGTTCGTGCTCGAATGCCGGCCCCGGTTCGACTACGGCCGGGTCGAACACGAGCTGACCATCGTCAACGACCAGACCGCCGTCTTCCGCGGCCCGGACCTGGATCTGCAACTGCAGACCACCTTCCCGTTCAAGCGGGACGGCGACGACGTGGTCGGCGAGCTGACCCTCAAGCGCGGCGAGAGCGCGGCGCTCGTGCTGACCACCGGGATCGACGAGCCGGCCCGGCCGATCACCGTGGCGCAACTGGACGAGGAGCACGAGAGCACGACCCGCTTCTGGCACTCCTGGCTGCGCGGTTCGGCATTCCGGGGCCGGTGGCAGACGATGGTGCACCGCTCCGCGATCACCCTCAAACTGCTGACGTACGCGCCGACCGGCGCGCCGATCGCGTCGGCGACCTTCGGGCTGCCGGAGCAGATCGGCGGCGAGCGCAACTGGGACTACCGCTACACCTGGATCCGGGACGGCGCGCTGTCCGCCCGCGCGCTGTCGGAGCTCGGCTTCGTCGAGGAGGCCGACGCGTTCCGCCGCTGGGTCACCGACCGGCTGCGCGAGAGCCACGGCACGGCCGGCGAGCCGCTGCAGATCATGTACCGGGTGGACGGCGACCCGTACCTGGTCGAGCAGGAGCTTGCGCACCTGGAGGGCTACGAGAAGTCCGGGCCGGTGCGGATCGGCAACGCGGCCGCCGGGCAGCTGCAGCTGGACATCTACGGCGAGGCGGTCTGGGCGCTGACCCAGTCGCGCGAGCTGGCGGAGGTGTCCGGGTATCAGGGCTGGCAGACGCTCGCCCGGATGCTGGACTGGCTCAAGGGCGCCTGGGACCGGCCGGACGAGGGGATCTGGGAGACCCGCGGCGGCCGGCGCGACTTCACCTTCAGCAGGCTGATGTGCTGGGTGGCGTTCGACCGGGGCGTACGGCTGGCCCGCGAGTACGCGCGCCCGGCCGACCTGGCGGGCTGGACCGGGGCGCGCGACGCCATACTGACGCAGGTTATGGAGCGCGGCTGGTCCGCGCGGCGCGGCGCCTTCGTGCAGCACTACGGCGGCGACGTCCTGGACGCGTCGCTGCTGATAATGCCGATCGTGGGCTTCATCTCGCCGAAGGACCCGGCGTGGCTGTCCACCCTGGACGCGATCGAGCAGGAGCTGGTGACCGACTCGCTGGTCTACCGCTACGACCCGAGCGCCGCGCCGGACGGGCTGCGCGGCAGCGAGGGAACGTTCAACCTGTGCAGCTTCCTCTACGTGGACGCGCTGGCCCGCGCCGGCCACCTGGACAAGGCCCGCTACGCGTTCGACAAGATGCTGACATACGCGAACCACGTCGGCCTGTTCGGCGAGGAGATCGGGCCGACCGGCGAGCAGCTGGGCAACTTCCCGCAGGCCTTCACCCACCTGGCGCTGATCTTCGCGGCCACCACGCTCGGCGGCGAACTGGAGCGGCGCGCCGAGCGCGGCACCCGTCCGCACGGTCGCCCCTGGTAGCGTGT
>JBOHCW010000522.1:0-12553 GCA_050725375.1 Actinocrinis sp.
GTGCGGCCGTGACCAGTGCGGTCATCGAACCCTTACCTTCGACGCCCCCGCGCGCCCCGGCTCGCGGACGGCGGTCCCGGCAGTCCGCTCGGGCCTGGCGCGCCGCGCGGGTCACCGTTCTGAGCGAGTTCTACGAGTCCGGCCGTGTCCTGTCGACGCTGTTCATGTTGGCCGCGCGCGCCGCGCTGACCTACTGGCTGTGGCAGGCCCTTTACTCGTCGACCTCGACCAGCGCCGGGCTCGATGTGCGGCAGGCCACCACGTACGCCATGCTCGGTGTCTTCTACATCGCCTTCCGCTCGGTCAACCGCTGGTCCGGCCGGGACATGCTGGTCCAGCACATGCTCGAAGGCACCATCGCGTACTGGTTTCTGCGGCCGGTCTCACCGCGCCGCTACTACTTCATCCGCGCCTGTGGTGACCTCGCGTACGGCGGGTGCTGGGCGGGGGCGGCGTACGCGGTGTGCCTCACGGCCGGGATCGTCGAGCCACCGGTGAGCACGGGCGCCGGGCTGGCCACGCTGGCCACGCTCGCGCTCGGTCTGGTGATCCTTTACTATCTCAAGCTGCTGATCGACTTGGCCTGCTTCTGGACCGTGGTGAACTTCCAGCTGGTGATCATGTACGAGATCGTGCAGAACGTGCTGGCCGGCGCGCTGATCCCGCTGTGGTTCTTCCCGGCCTGGTTCGCGTCCTTCGACCGGCTGCTGCCGTTCCAGGGCACGCTC
Organism: Actinocrinis sp.; assembly: GCA_050725375.1. Taxonomy (GTDB): domain Bacteria; phylum Actinomycetota; class Actinomycetes; order Streptomycetales; family Catenulisporaceae; genus Actinocrinis. The sequence goes on from JBOHCW010000522.1 coordinate 729, forward strand.
AACGTGCCGCTCTCGCTGTACATCGGCCGGTCCCCGGTCAGCGGGCTCGGCGGCGACCTGCTGACGCAGGCCGGCTGGATCGCCGCGCTGGCACTGCTCACCGGGCTGGTCTGGCGCAAGGCCGCCGCCCGCGTCACGGTCCTGGGAGGCTGACGATGACGACCTCTGATATCAGTGTCCTCGCGGACCCGGCGTACGCGAACGTGCCGCGCACCAGCCTGCGTGAGCAGGCCGGGCTGTATCTGCGGATCAACCGGCTCAACCTCAAGGCGCAGACCGCGTACAAGGGCGAGTTCGTCCTCGGCCTGCTGTTCGGCCTGGTGTGGCAGGGCTCGATGGTGCTGTTCGCCGGCGTGCTGCTGTTGCGCTTCCCCGGCCTCGGCGGCTGGAAGCAGGGCGACGTGCTGCTGATCGCGTCGATGCGGCTGGTCTCGCACAGCCTGTACGTCGTGGCCGTCAGCAATATCGCGCAGCTGTCGATGGTCGTGCAGGAGGGTCGGATGGACGGCTTCCTGTTGCGGCCGATGCCGGTCTACCGGCAGGTGCTGCTCTCTCGTTTCCAGGTCAACTCGTTCGGCGACATGCTGGCTGGCGCGGGCATCTTCGTGCTCGCGGTCCTGCGGTTGCACATCGCGTGGACGCCGCAGGCCGTGCTGTACATCGTCTGCGGCATCCTCGGCGGGATGATGGTCGAGGCGGGCCTGCAGACGCTGTTGGCCATCGCGGCGCTGCGGTACACCGGCATGTTCACCTGGACCAGCTGGGTGGACCAGATGATCTCGGCCTTCGGCAACTACCCGCTCAACGTGCTGCCGAGCCCGACGAAGGACGCGCTGACCTTCGCGTTCCCGGTGGCGTTCATCGCGTACGTGCCGGCCGCGGTCGTCACCGGCCACACGGCGAGCACCGGCCTGCCGCAGTGGCTGACCGCGGCGTCACCGGCGCTGGGCTTCGCGTTCTTCTATGCCACCAAGAAGCTCTGGTACCGCTCGCTGCGGTTCTACCAGTCGATCGGCGGCTGACAATGAAGCCGACACGTGATGGCGACCGACAGCGACCGACAGCGGAGCGTAGGCGTGGACACGAACATGAACATGAACGCGGACATGAACGCGGAACTGTTCCCCTCGACGCTGCCGGTCGTCTGCACGGTCAGCCGCCTCGACGGCGGGCCGGCGTGGCTGGCGAAGCTGCCCGCGATCGTGGACGACCTTCGCGAACGCTGGAATCTGACGCTTGGGAAGCCGTTCCACGGCGGCAGTTGCTCGTGGGTCGCGCCGGTACGGCTATCCGACGGCGGCGAGTCGGTGCTCAAGGTCAACTGGCCGAACCGCGAGTCCGCCGGCGAAGCGGAGGCGCTGCGGCTATGGGACGGACGCGGCGCCGTACGCCTACTGCGCGAAGATCACGAGCAGTACGCACTGCTGATCGAACGCTGCGACCCGGGCGACCTTCTCGCCGACGCCGATCACATACCTGCCCATGACAGGCTGCTGGTCGGCGCGCGGCTGCTGAACGAGCTGTGGTCAGCCCCGGTGCCGACGCCCGGCGAGACAGCACTCGAAGACCTCGCCGACGTGACCGCCGAGTGGGCCGATCTGCTGGACGAGCGGATGGAACGGCACAAGGCCGACCTCGCCGACCGCCTGGATCCCGGACTCGCCGCGCAGGCCGCGCACCTGCTGCGCGACCTGCCGCGTACGGCGCGGCGGCGCGTCGTCGTCCACGGCGACTTCAACCCCGGCAACATCTTGGCCGCGCGCAGGCGGCCGTGGCTCGCGATCGACGCGAAGCCGATGATCGGCGACCCGGCGTACGACCTGTCGCGGCTACTACTCCAGATCGACGACCCGTTCAACCACGCCGACCCGCGCGCTGTCCTCGCCGAGCGCTACACACTGATCGCCGATGTGATCGGCGAGGACACTGCGCGACTGACGGCATGGGCCCTAGCCCGTGAAGTCGAGTCCGCGCTGTCGGCGGTCGACACCGGCGACACGCGAGCGGCCGACACGACTCTGGCCACGATCCCGGTGCTGGCCGACGTCGCAAAGCTTTGACGACCACGCAGACCGAAACCGCCCGACTACCACGGATCGTAAAGGCCTGATCACACTTGTCCGTCTGAAACGGACAACAAGCCCTCGGCAGCCTGGCCGTGAAGTGGAACGGCAGGGCGACGTCGGCCGACAGGCGTAGCTCGTCCTGCGTAAATTCCTCGTAGTTGCGCAGGCCAGACTCCCCCTGTTCCCGCCTGTCCGTTTCAGACGGACAACGCACCCTGATATCTGTCGCACCGCACCGCAGCGCACCGCACCGCACCGACGCATGAGCACGCCGATTAAGCCAGACAACGTTACCCATCGGCGATCAGGCCACGGTGACGACCCCGGCGTCCGCGAAGTCCGACATTGCCTTGGCGAGGGTTTCCGGCGCCACCGCCGCGGTCTTGTCCAGTAGTACGCGCGCGGTGAAGCCCTCGCGCACGGCGTCCAGCGCCGTCGCACGTACGCAGTGGTCGGTCGCTATGCCGACCACGTCCACGCCGGTCACCTCATGCTCGCGCAGCCAGTCGGCGAGCGACGCGCCGTCTGTCGTCGCGCCCTGGAAGCCCGAATACGCCGCCTCGTGGGCGCCCTTGCGGAACTCGGCGTCGAACGGCAGGCTCGCGACCTCCGCGCGGAAGTCAGCGCCCTGTGTCCCTACCACGCAGTGCACCGGCCAGGTGTTCACGTAGTCGGGGCCGTCCGGCGGCGTGCCGAAGTGCTTGCCCGGGTCGACGTGGTAGTCGCGGGTCGCGACCGTGTAGTTCGCGCCGCCCGAGCCCGCCGCGACGTACCTTGCGATCTCCCGCGCCGCCGCGATGCCGCCGGTGACCGGCAGCGAACCGCCCTCGCAGAAGTCATTCTGCACGTCCACGACGATCAGTGCCCTGCTCATCCGGCATCCCTCCCGCTGCTGTCCTGTTGCTGCTGCCTTTAACGCTGATGCCGCTGTCGCAACTCTGCGATTCGTGTGCTGACTCGCGCTTACTCACGCCAGTTCGCACCCGTACGCAGTCTTGTGCCCTACGCAGTCTCGTGCCCTACACCATCTCCTGCCCTACGCAGTCTCGTGCTCGTACACCGTAGGGATCACCGCGTCGCCGCGCGAGAGCTGCGTCGCCGAGATCGGCAACTCGGCCAGCGAACGCTGGTGCAGCGCGCGACCGTCTTCCAGGGTCGACTGGTCCACCAGCTCGCCGTCGATCATCAGGGTTCGCAGCAGGCTGCGGCCGCGCGCGTCCAGATCCTCGGGCGGGTCGCCGATACCGATGACCTCCGCCGTCGCCACCCCGTCGCCGTCGATGCGGCGGTACGCGTACTTACGGCCGCCGCGGCTCGGCTTGTCGGGCGAGCGCTTCGCCACGGACTCCAAGGGCGCGTCCGCGTCGGCCGTGTGCGAGCGCGCGACCAGCTTGTAGACCATCGACGCGGTCGGCGCGCCGCTGCCGGTGACCAGCTGCGTGCCGACGCCGTACGCGTCGACCGGAGCAGCCGCGAGGGCTGCGATGGCGTACTCGTCGAGGTCGCTGGTGACCACGATCCGGGTGCCCCGCGCGCCCAACTCGTCGAGCTGGCGGCGCACTCGGTGCGCCATCCACAGCAGGTCGCCCGAGTCGAGGCGCACCGCGCCCAGATCCGGGCCGGCAATTTCGACCGCCGCACGGACCGCCGCGGCGACGTCGTACGTGTCGACCAGGAGCGTCGTGCCCTTGCCCAAGGTGTCGACCTGCGTCTGGAACGCCTCACGCTCCGTGTCGTGCACAAGCGTGAAGGCGTGCGCGCTCGTGCCGGTCGTCGGGACGCCGTAGCGGAAGCCCGCCTCAAGGTTCGAAGTCATCGCGAACCCGGCCAGGTACGCCGCACGCGCACTCGCGACAGCCGCCTGCTCGTGCGTGCGCCGCGAACCCATCTCGATGCACGGACGGCCGGCCGCCGCCGAAGTCATCCGCGAAGCGGCGGCCGCGATCGCCGAGTCATGGTTGAGGATCGAGAGGATCACCGTCTCCAACAGCACCGCCTCGGCGAAGCTACCCTCGACCTCCAGGATCGGCGACTGCGGGAAGTACGTCTCACCCTCGGCATAGCCGCGCACGGTGCCGCGGAACCGGTAGTGCGCCAGCCAATCCAGCGTCGGACGGTCCACGACCCCGGCCCGCTCCAGGTAGTCCAGCTGAGCCGGGTCGAACCGGAACGCGCGCAGCGCCTCGACCACCCGCCCGGTGCCGGCGACCACCCCGTAACGACGGCCGTCCGGCAGCCGGCGGGCGAAGACCTCGAACACCGAGCGGCGGTGCGCGGCCCCGCTGCGCAACGCCGCCTGCAGCATCGTCAGCTCGTAGTGATCGGTCAGCAGCGCCGGTGTCGCGCTCGCCGCCCCACTTATCGTCAACATGACGCTAAGTCTACGCCACCGCACGCCCCCTGTCTTCCCCGCGCCGCCGAACCGGGTGTGAGCGCTCGCGCGGATGGTGCGAAGATGTTCGGGTGACCAGCGCACCGGTTGAAGTCGACCTGCCGGACGTCCGCGACGAGCAGGAGACCGTCGAGGAGACCGACCGGCCCTGGAGCACCATCGTCTGGAACGACCCGATCAACCTCATGAGCTACGTCACCTATGTCTTCGAGAGCTACTACGGATATCCCAAGACCAAGGCGCACAAGCTCATGCTCGACGTCCACCACCGGGGCAAGGCGGTGGTCGCGCACGGTTCGCGCGAGGAGATGGAGCGCGACGTGTCGGCGATGCACTCCTACGGGCTCTGGGCCACCCTGCAGCACGTATGAACGACCCGTTGACCGCCCCGTTGACCGACCGGTCGACCGCCCCGTGAGCGGTTTCGCAGGATCCGTAGTCGAAGGAAGCGCGCGCCGATGGGCTTTTTGAACCGATGGCGCGCCCGGATGGAGAGGCGTTCCTTGATCGCGGCGTTCACCCGCGGACCGGACGGCACCGTGCTGGTCGACCTGCGCGCGGCCGAGACCAGGCTGCTGGCCGACCTGTTCCAGGATCTGCTCGACCTGCTCGCCGACCAGCAGGACGGCGCGCGTCCCGAGCCGGCCCCGGTCGACCCGCTCGCCGCCGAACTGGGCCTGACCGGCCTCGGCGACGACACGGTGCCGAGGAAGCCGGACGACCCGGCGCTGGCGCGGCTGACCCCGGACGCCTACCCCGACGACCCCGAGGCCGCCGCCGAGTTCCGCCGGTACACCCAGGGGGACCTGACCGCGCAACGCCGCAAGCGGGCCGCGCTGGCGATCGAGACGCTGGGACGGATCGGCGGCGGCGGGCGCCTCAGCCTGACCACCGCGGAGGCCGCCGCGTGGCTCGGCGCGCTCAACGACCTGCGCCTCGTGCTCGGCACCCGGCTGGAGATCACCGCCGACGAACAGGAACCCGGCGCGAGCTTCTCGCCCGGCGACCCGCGCACCGCGTACGTGCCCGTGTACTACTACCTCGGCTACCTACAGGAGACGCTGGTCGAGTCGCTGGCCGGTTAACGTGTCCGGGCGCCTGCGTGACCGGCCCTGATAAACCGTCAGATCCGGGTGGCCCGCTTCTCTTCAGCCACGTGTCATAGGCTGAGCGCGTGTTGACCCTCACCACGGCCGTCCGCGACGCCATCGTCGCCCACGCACGCGCCGACCACCCCGACGAGGCCTGCGGCGTGGTGGCCGGCCCCGAGGGCTCGGACCGCCCCGAGCGGTTCATCCCGATGGCCAACGCCGCGCGCTCGCCCACCTTCTACGAGTTCGACTCCGCGGACCTGCTCAAGCTGTACCGCGAGATGGACGCGCGCGACGAGGAGCCGGTGATCGTCTACCACTCGCACTCGGCCACCGAGGCGTACCCCTCGCGCACCGACATCTCGTACGCCTCCGAGCCGAACGCGCACTACGTGCTGGTCTCGACCCGGGACGCGGACGGCCTCGGCGACGTCCAGTTCCGCTCGTTCCGGATCGTCGACGGCGTGGTCACCGAGGAAGAGGTGGCGCTCGTCGCGGGCACACCGGCCGCCGACGGCTCGGACGCGGCCGCGGAGCGCGCATGACGGTTCGGCAACGGTCACGTACTCAAGCTGTGCCAGGGCGATCTCCGAACGTAGCCGCCGCGTACGATTCGTGCGGGGTAATGGACCGCCGGACGACTGTGGAGGGGTAGCACAATGCGGCGACTCGCCACGGCGCCCGTCTTCGCGCCGCGGTACCGGCGGATCTCCCTGTGGTGGGCGGCCTCGCGGTTCCTGATCCTGCTGTGGACGCTCGACGCGCTGCCGTACTTCTCGCGCGGCTCGGTCATCGGCGACGTCTACATCTACAACGGCTGGGCCAACGTCATGACCGGCGGCTCGTTCCCGGCGAACGACCCGCAGTGGCAGTACCCGCCGGCCGCGGCGCTGGTCATGCTCGCGCCGAAGCTGATCTCGCACGTCGGCCTCGGCTACGTCAACAGCTTCTTCATCATCGCGCTGGCCGCCGACGCGGTGGTCTTCCTGCTGCTGCTCGGCCAGGCCGACCGGATCTCCGCCGAGACCATGCGTACACCGCACCTGTCCGGCGCCTGGGCGTGGGTGCTCGGCATCTTCGCGCTCGGCCCGATCGTGCTGATGCGGTACGACGTGATCGTCACCGCGCTCGCCGTCGGCGGCATGATCGCCACCGTCGGTTCCGCCTCGCGCCGCACCCCGGAGAGCGCCGAGAGGCGCACGTGGGTGCTGCGCGGCTTCCTGCTCGGGCTCGGCGCGGTGGTGAAGGTCTGGCCGGCGGTGCTGCTCGCGGGCGTGCCCGGCGGACGGCGCGGCCTGCGCGCGCTGCTCTCGGCCGTCGGCGGCGCCCTGGTGGTCTGCGGGCTGCTGATCGCGGCGATGCCCGGCGCGCTGTCCTTCCTGAACCACCAGTCCAGCCGGGGCATCGAGGTCGAGGCGGTGTTCGCCTCCCCGTTCATGATCGCCTCCTGGTTCGGCTACCCGATCCGCACCGTGCACGAGGACGGCAACTTCCAGCTGGCCGGCCCGGGCACGAGCTTCGTGGCCTCCAGCGCGATCCTGTTGACGGTGCTGGGCTTCGGCATCGTGCTGTGGTGGCGGGTGCGCCGGTTCGACGCGTCGCGGTGGACGCCGGGGCTGATGTACGACGCCGGATTCGCCGTGCTGCTGGTGATGGTGGTCACCAGCCGGGTGCTCAGCCCGCAGTACATGATCTGGCTGGTCGGGCTGGCCGCGCTGTGCCTGGCCGAGAACGGCCCCGGCCGGCGCGGCACGCTGATGGCGCTGCCGGCCCGGCTGGTGATGGCCTGCACGCTGGTCAGCCAGCTCGAGTTCCCGATCCTGTTCCTGCAGATCCTGCACCACGGCTTCCTGGGCACCGCGGTGGTGGCCGCGCGCAACCTCGTGCTGCTGGCCGCGACCGTGCTGGCGCTGCGCAACCTGTGGTCGGCGACCACGCGCAAGGCGGCGGCGCCGGGCGACGGCGCGGCCCCCGAGTCCGCGGACGAACCGGCCACCGACCCGGACGCGCTCGAACCGGCCGGCGCGATGGCGCGCACCGCGCCCGCGGCGTCGGGCCAGGTTCCGGTGCCCGTCCTGGACCCGGCGGCCGGCGGGCAATCCACAGGCGGCAGCGCAGCGTAAGGACTATCATCACCGCGGGCCACTGCGGCCTGAGCCACCTGACGGGGTCGCGGGGATGCGAGAGGGAGCGATGAGCGAGTCGGCCACGCGCCGCGGCGGGGTATCCGCCACGCCGGCCGACGCCGTGTCGGCCGGTGCGGCCCCTGGCACGCCCGCCTCCGGACGCTCCCCCGCCCCGGCCGGCTCACCCCGCCAGCGCCAGTTGATCAACGAGCTTATCGAGTTCGTCTACCGGCTGGCCGGCTCGACCCTGGCCACCCCGCGCATGGCCGTCGGCGTCTCGGTGCTGGGCCTGCTGCTGGTGATGGCGGTCGGCGTCCTGTCGCCGAACTTCAACACGCTGCCGCCGACCAACTACGGCGCCCCGACGCTGCCGATCACCCTGCCGCTGTCCGGGCACCTGTGGGAACTGCCCTGGTGGCTCTCGTTCCCGATGACGTACCTGGCGATCGTGCTGCAGTGCCTCGGCCTGGCCGGGCTGCTGTGGGCCAACAGCCGCGGCTGGCGGCCGAACCCGCGGCTGCTGTTCCTGGGCGCGTTCGCGATCATCGCCGTGATGGTGAACATCACGCCGGTGGGGTCCTCCGACACGGCGAGCTACGCCGCGTACGGCCACATGGCGAACAAGGGCTTCGACCCGTACACCAACGGCCCGACCATCCTCGGCCCGGCGAATCCGTACACGAAGTCGGTCGGCCCGATGTGGACCGGCACGCCGTCGGTGTACGGGCCGCTGGCCACCTGGGTGCAGCAGCTGGCCGCGTGGCTGGGCGGGCTCTCGCCCGGCTCCACCGTGCACTATCTGATGATCTTCAACGGCGCGGTGTTCCTCGGCGTCGGCTACTTCCTGCTCAAGACCGCCGCCGACCCGGTGCGCGCCACCCTGATGTGGGTGGCGAACCCGGTACTGATCCAGCAGCTGGTCGCCGGCGGGCACCTGGACACGTACGCCGCGGCCGCCGTCGTGGTCGGCGTGCAGATCGCGCGCAACGGCGACCGGGGCTGGCGGTATCTGGCCGCCGGGCTGATGGTCGGAGTCGCGTGCTCGTTCAAGCTCAACGCCGGGCTGGTCGGCGCGGGCCTGGCGTGGGCCGTGGTGATGCGGCGCGACTGGCGGAATCTGGCGCGGCTGTGCGCCGGCGGCGTCGGCGCGGTGGTGTTCTTCTACTCGTACTTCGGCCTGCACGCCTTCAACCAGCTGTTATCGGCGTCCAGCCTGGTGGCCACGCCCTCGCCGTGGCGCACGGTCCAGCTGGTCATCCAGGGCGTTTTCGCGATCTTCGGCCACTCGGCGCTGGGCCAGTCGGTCGGCTCGGTGGCCACCTCGGTGATCTGGCCGATCCTGATGATCGTGGTGGCCGTGTTCATGTACCGGCGCATCTCGAAGGAGCAGCCGGCCGTCGTCACCGTGCCGTTCGCGCTCTGCTTCGCGTGGATCGTGTGCGCGCCGTGGTCGCTGCCCTGGTACTCGGCGCTGGCGTGGGTGATCCTGGCGCTGCTGCCGCGCAACCCGATGACCCGCTGGCTGACGCTGGTGACCGTCTTCCTCGCGGTGATGCACTCCTCGGGCGGCGGCCCCGCACCGTGGGCCAACCCGTAGAGGTCGTTTGATTCCGCGTCTCAGCCTGTGGACGGCAGGCGCCGCGCAGGCGCACTCCCGGGAATCGATAGCATGGCTTCGAGCGTTGCCCGGTGTGCCCGTGGCCGCCAGCGCGCCAGAGCCGACCTCGCCCAGGAGCAGAATTCATGGCCGTCCAGGTCTCCATCCCGACCATCCTGCGCAGCTACACCGACGGCGCCAAGCGCGTCGAGGCTGAGGGCAGCACGCTCCGCGACGTGATCGCGGATCTCGACGTGCGCCATCCCGGCATCGGCGATCGGCTGCTGGACAACGGCGAGCTGCGCCGCTTCGTCAACGTGTACCTCAACGACGAGGACGTGCGGTTCACCGGCGGTCTGACCACCGCGCTGGCCGACGGCGACGCCGTCACGGTGCTGCCGGCCGTGGCCGGCGGCGCGCGCTGATCCCGGCGCCCGCGGCCCGATCCCATGCGCTACGACTCGCTGCTCGACTCGCTCGGCCACACCCCGCTGATCGGGCTGCCCAGGCTCTCCCCGTCCCCCGAGGTGCGGATCTGGGCCAAGCTTGAGGACCGCAATCCGACCGGCTCGATCAAGGACCGCCCCGCGCTGGCGATGATCGAGGCCGCCGAGGCCGAGGGCCGGCTGGCCCCCGGCGCCACCATCCTGGAGCCGACCAGCGGCAACACCGGCATCGCGCTGGCCATGGCCGCCAAGCTCAAGGGTTACGCGCTGATCTGCGTCATGCCAGAGAACACCAGCGAGGAGCGCCGGCAGCTGCTGCGGATGTGGGGCGCCGAGATCATCCCCTCGCCCGCGGCCGGCGGTTCGAACGAGGCGGTGCGGGTCGCCAAGGGCCTGGCCGCCGAGCACCCGGACTGGGTGATGCTCTACCAGTACGGCAACCCGGCCAACTCGGGCGCGCACTACGCGGGCACCGGTCCGGAGATCCTGGCGGACCTGCCGACCATCACGCACTTCGTCGCCGGGCTCGGCACGACGGGCACCCTGATGGGCATCGGGCGGTTCCTGCGCGAAAAGGTGCCGGGCATCGAGATCGTCGCCGCCGAGCCGCGCTACGACGATCTGATCTACGGACTGCGCAACCTGGACGAGGGCTTCGTCCCCGAGCTGTACGACGAGAGCGTCCTGACGACCCGCTACTCGGTCGGCTCGGCCGAGGCGCTGCGCCGCACCCGGCAGCTGCTGGAGGTCGAGGGCGTCTTCGCCGGCATCTCCACCGGCTGCGCGCTGCACGCCGCGCTCGGCATCGCGGCCAAGGCGCACAAGGCCGGCGAGCGCGCGGACATCGCGTTCATCGTGGCGGACGGCGGCTGGAAGTACCTGTCCACCGGCGCCTACGAGGGCACGCTGGACGAGGCCGAGGACCGGCTCGAAGGACAGCTGTGGGCGTGATGCAGTTCGTCCACGCGCCTGACGGGCCGGCTCGACGTCCTAGCGCGCGTAGCGTTTAAGGTTGTCCGGTGGCTGACGCACCGATCGGAATCTTCGACAGCGGCTACGGCGGGCTGACCGTCGCGCGCGCCGTCCTCGACCAGCTGCCGCACGAGCCGATCCTCTACCTCGGCGACACCGCGCGGCAGCCGTACGGCACCAAGCTCATCGCGGACGTGCGCAGGTACTCGCTGGAGTGCCTGGACCTGCTGGTCGACCAGGGCGTGAAAATGCTGGTCATCGCGTGCAACTCGGCCAGCTCCGCGGTGCTGCGCGACGCGCGCGAGCGGTATTCGGTGCCTGTCATCGAGGTCATCCACCCGGCCGCCCGGCGCGCCGTGGCCGCCACGCGCAACGGCCGTGTCGGGGTGATCTGCACCCCGGCGACGAAGACCTCTGAGTCGTACGACGACGCGTTCGCCGCCGCGCCGCACATCGACCTGACCACGCAGGCCTGCCCGCGTTTCGTCGAGTTCGTCGAGGACGGGGTGACCGGCGGCGAGGAGCTGATCAAGGTCGCGCACGAGTACCTGGACCCGGTGGCCGAGGCCGGCGTCGACACGCTGATCCTCGGCTGCACGCACTATCCGCTGCTCACCGGCGTGATCTCGTACGTGGTGGGCGAGAAGGTCACGCTGATCTCCAGCGCCGAGGAGACCGCCAAGGACGTCTACCGGCGCCTGGCCAGGCTCGGCCTGATGCGCGACGAGTCGCTGCCCGACCCGGTGCACGAGTTCCGCACCACCGGCGACCCGGAGCGGTTCAAGGAAATCGGCCGCCGGTTCCTCGGACCGGAACTGAACAGGGTGCGCGCAGCGGATACGCTCGACGCATGACCCAGGGAACGAACCCAGCGACCTCCGCCTCCCCGGCCGCCCGCATCGACGGCCGCACGCCCGACCAGCTGCGCGCGGTGACCATCACCCGTGACTGGCTCGACCACGCGGAGGGCTCGGTGCTCGTCGAGTTCGGCCGCACCCGGGTGCTGTGCGCGGCCAGCGTGACCGAGGGCGTGCCCCGCTGGCGCAAGGGCAGTGGCCTGGGCTGGGTGACGGCTGAGTACGCGATGCTTCCGCGGGCGACTACCACTCGGTCGGATCGGGAGGCGGTGAAGGGC
>JBOHCW010000523.1:0-7002 GCA_050725375.1 Actinocrinis sp.
CCCCCCCCCCCCCCCGACCTGTCGCGCCTTGACCTGAGTTGCGCGCAGCTACCCGGCTGACGCGCCTCGCACGTCCTGGATCGTGAAGTGCTGCGCGGCTTTCACGCCCGCCTGGAAGCGGCTGACCGAACCGAGGTTGCGCAGCAGCGCGGCGATGTGGCGGCGGCAGGTGCGCACCGACATCCCGAGTCGGCGCGCGACCACCTCGTCGGTGTAACCCTGCGCCATCAGCCGGGCTATCGCGCGCTGAAGGTCGTCGGCTACCTCGTCCGCGTAGCCGGGTTCGTCGCAGGTGAAGGCCGCGGCGCCCTCCCACAGCTGGTCGACCATGTCCACGAGGAACCCGACCACGTCCGCGTCGCGCACCCGGCGGGCGGTGGGCCTGCCGCCGTCGGCAGGCAGGTTGAGGATGATCGCCAGTTCCCGGTCGAACACCGCGGCCGCCTGCGGGACCAGGCTGACCGTGCGGATCTGCGCGCCGTAGTCGAGCAGCCGCTTGACCCTGGCCCGTGCCGCGAAGTCGGCGCGGCAGCGGTGCGGGAGGACGAAGCGGGACTCTACGCCGCAGTCCAGGGCGCCGGCGCAGGACTCGAACAGCTCGTCGAGCAGTTCCTCGTCATCGTGGCCCGGCCGCAGCACCACCAACTCGCGCCGGCACACGTCGGCGGCGAGCTTGAGCAGGCCGCGGATCTCCGCCACGCCCTCGAAGACGTCCACCGCGCCGCCGTGCGCCGCCTGCGCGCCCGGTCCCGCGAGAGCGACGATCCGCTCCTGGAGCCGGTCGGCCAGGTCGCGCCGCCGGTACATGGCCCGCTCCGCCGGGACGACCAGCAGCGCCGCGGCGCTCTCCGGGGCGACCGGCACGAGCACGCCGCCCGGTCCGCCGTCGGTGCGCAGCAGGCGCAGTTCGACCAGTTCGGCAACGGCGCCGAACACGGTGTGCGGCGGCAGACCGAGGTCCCGCGCCACTGCGCCGAGCGCGTTGGGCGCGAGCGACCCCGCGCTGGCCGCGTACTGGTACACGTCGATGAGATGTTCGTCGACGCTCCCGCCGGACGCGGCGCGGCTGTAGGTCGTGGGCGTCCAATCGATGACCGAAAGGGCATCGGTCGACATCTGGCTCCCTCCCCGAGAACGCTGAAGTCTTAAGTCCGCGCGTTGATCGCGCGTTACCGATTCCCACAGTGCTGCACGTGGCCATCACGTCACACTCATCGCCCCAGCGGTCTCGATATTCACGCTATCGGTCCGCTATCGAACGCGTGTCCGGGCTGGACCGCCCGGCCGTGCGCCGCCGCGCGCCGAGAGCGGGCCGATGGCGAGCCGAGAGCCGCGGGTGGTCCAGTCGACTCGGCGGCGGAACCGACCCCCGCCGGGCGATCGGCCCCGAGCGAAAGGGAGAGCAGTGAGCCACACCGACACCGAAATCCCCAGCCGGTTCCTTGAAATCCTTAAGCCGCACCTGCCGTACGCCGGCAGCGACGACCTGGCACCGACCGACGATCTGGCCGCGCTCGGCCTCGACTCGATGGGTGTCGTGCGGCTGCTGGTTGATCTCGAGGAGCGTTACGAACTCGACCTTCCCGACGAACTGCTGACCGAGGAGACCTTCGCCACGGTCGGCTCGCTGTGGGCCACCGTGACCGGGCACGTCGGCGCGGAACGGATCGGCGGTGAGTGAGTCTGCGGCCGTCCGGCTCCGGCCGCCGATGACCCGCGTCGACCGGGTCATCGGGTGCGGCGATCCGGACCGGCCGGCGGTGACCTACGCGTCGCAGACGGTCACCTACCGGCAACTCGCGGATCAGGTGGCCAGGGCGGCCAACGGCCTGCGCACACTCGGCGTGCGCCGCGGCGACCGGGTCGCCGTCTATGCCCAGAAGCAGATCGAGACAGTGGTCGCGCTGCTGGCGGTGTCGGCGGCGGGCGGGATCTTCGTGCCCGTCAATCCGCTGTTCAAAGCCCGGCACCTGGCGCACGTCGCCGCCGACTGCGGTCCCCGAGTGCTGATCACCACGGCGGAGCGTCTCGACACGGTGCGCACGGCGCTGCCCGAGGACGCCTCCGTGCAGAAGGTGGTGCTGATCGGCGGACCGGCGCGGGCAACCGCGACCGCCGCGGGCACCGCCACCGCGGCGGCGGCTGCCGAGCGGTTCGAAGTGATCGGCTGGCAGCGGCTCGCCGAGTGCGCACCGGATCCGGTCCCCGACGGCGAATCGGTCATCGACACCGACCTCGCCGCGATCCTCTACACCTCCGGCAGCACCGGCGGCCCCAAGGGCGTGGTGCTCTCGCACCGCAACCTGATTGCGGGGGCCGAGAGCGTGGCGCACTACCTCGAGCACTCGGCCGAGGACACCATCCTGGCCCCGCTTCCGCTCAGCTTCGACGCGGGATTGAGCCAGCTGACGATCTCGCTCATCGCCGGGGCGCACGTGGTCCTGGCCAACTATCTGCTGCCGCGCGACCTCGTGCGGCTGTGCGCGCGGCACGCGATCACCGCGATGACCTGTGTGCCGCCGCTGTGGATGCAGCTGGCGGCCCAGGAGTGGCCGCAGGAGGCCGCCGGGCGGATGCGCTATTTCGCCAACACCGGCGGCCGGATGCCCGCGGCCACGCTCGCGCGGCTCAAGGAGCTGTTTCCGCAGGCGAAGCCGTACCTGATGTACGGGCTGACCGAGGCTTTCCGCTCGACCTACCTCGACCCGGCCGAGGCGGACCGCCGGCCGGACTCGATCGGCAAGGCGATTCCCAACGCGCAGATCCTGGTGGTGCGGCCGGACGGGACGCCGTGCGCCCCGGGTGAGCACGGCGAGCTGGTGCACCGCGGCGCGCTGGTGGCACAGGGCTATTGGAACGACCCGGAGCGCACCGCGCGGCGATTTCGCCCGGTCCCGCAGGCCGCGATCGCGGAAGGGACGGCGGGGGCGGCGGCGCGGCCGGAACTGGCGGTCTGGTCCGGGGACACGGTGTACCGGGACGAGGAAGGCTTCGTGTACTTCGTCGGCCGAGCCGACGAGATGATCAAGACCTCGGGTTACCGGGTCAGCCCGGCCGAGGTCGAGGAGGCCGTCTACGCCACCGGAATGGCGGCCGAGGCGGTGGCGCTCGGCGTGGGCGACGAGCGGCTCGGCCAGCACATAGCGCTGGTCGTATCCGAACCCTGCGACGCCACGCTGTTGCGCAAGGCGCTGGCCGAGCAACTGCCGACCTACATGCAGCCGCAGCGGATCCTGGTGCTGGCGCAGCTGCCCAGGTCGGTGAACGGGAAATTCGACCGGGCCGAACTGCGCCGGGTGGTGGAGCGATGAGTAACGCCGGGTACGACGGCGCCGGCGAGCACCGCGCCGTGATGGACGCGTTCGGCTCGGTGGACGGGCAGCTGGCGGTGGGCGGGATACCGGCGCGCTCACTGGCCCAGCGGGTCGGCAGCACCCCGTTCTTCGCTTACGACAGAGAACTGATAACCCGGCGCGTCGCGTCCGTGCGGGCGGCGCTGCCGCCGGAGATCCACCTGAAGTACGCCGTCAAAGCCAATCCGATGCCCGCGCTGCTACAGCTGCTCAGCGGGCTGGTCGACGGGCTCGACGTCGCCTCGGCCGGCGAACTGCGGCACGCGCTGGACACGCCGACGCCCGCGACCCGGATCAGCTTCGCCGGACCGGGCAAGAGCACCGCGGAACTGACTCAGGCGGTCGCGGCCGGGGTGCTCATCGAGCTGGAGTCGGAAAACGAACTGGCCAGGGTGCGCGCGGTGGCCGCCGGGCTGGGCGCGCGGGCGCGGGTGGCGCTGCGGATCAACCCCGACTTCGCGATGCACGGCTCCGGGATGCGGCTCGGCGGCGGTCCGCAGCAGTTCGGCATCGACGCCGAACGGGTCCCCGGTGTGCTCGCCGTCCTCGCCGACGCGCCGGAGACCGACTTCCAGGGCTTCCACGTGTTCGCCGGCTCGCAGAACCTGCGCGCCGAGAGCATCTGCGAGGCGCAGCGCGCGACCGTCGAGATGGTCCTCGCTCTCGCGCCTGCCGCGCCCGGCCCGATCCGCTACCTCAACCTCGGCGGCGGCTTCGGCATCCCCTACTCGCGCAAGGACGAGCCGCTGGACCTCGGGCCGGTCGGCGCGAACCTGCACAAGCTGATCGAGCAGCAGATCCGCGCCGCGCTGCCGCAGGCGCGGGTCGTCATCGAGCTGGGCCGTTATCTGGTCGGAGAGGCGGGCGTGTACATGACCCGCGTCATCGACCGCAAGCAGTCGCGCGGCAAGACATATCTCGTCGTGGACGGCGGAATGCACCACCAGCTAGCCGCGTCCGGCAATTTCGGCCAGGTGATCCGGCGCAACTACCCGATCGCGGTGGCGAGCAGGTTCGACGGACCGGCGCGCGCGGACCGGGAGGACGAGCAGGCGGACGAGCGGGAGAAGGTCACCGTCGTCGGCTGCCTGTGTACGCCGCTCGACCTGCTCGGCGACGGCGTGGAGCTGCCGCCGGCCGACATCGGGGACCTGATCGCCGTCTTCCAGGCGGGAGCTTACGGGCTGACCGCCAGCCCGACGGCGTTCCTCGGCCATCCGCCGCCGGTCGAAGTGCTGGTCTGACGCTGCTGGTCCGGCACTGCTGGTCTGACGCTGCTGACGCGACCGCGCTCAGCTCACCGCGCTCGTCTGAGGAGGCGAACCGGAATGGAGACCCTGCGACAGGGGCCTGACTTGTACCTGATCACCCGGGACGGCGCCCGCGCCGCGGAGCCGCCGCACACGCTCGGCGGCGCCCCGGACTCCCGCGCGGCCGGACGCGGCGAGCCGCCGTTCCGCATCCTGGGCCCGCTGGAGGTGCACGGCGATGAGCCGGTCGCGGTGACCGCGCGCCGGCAGGAGGTGGTGCTCGCGCTGCTGCTGCTGAGCGCCAATCAGGTGGTTCCGCTGGAGACGCTGATCCACGGCGTCTGGGGCGTGAGCCCGCCGACGACCGCTCGGGCTCAGGTGCAGACCGCTGTCTCGGTGCTGCGCCGCTCGCTGGCGCGCGCCGGGCTCGGCGAGCGCGTGCGCGTGCGCGGTCCCGGCTACAGCGTCGAGGTCGCGCCCGGCGAGTTGGACCTGCACGTTTTCGACGGCCTTGTCGCCCGCGGCCGCGCGGCGAGCCTGGCCGGACGGCCGGACGTCGCGCGCGCCGCGTTCCGTCCGGCCCTGGCGCTGTGGCGGGGAGAACCGCTGGCCGGAGTGGAGAGCGACGAGGTACAGGCGCGCCTGGTGCGTATCGCGGATCGGCGGGTCGAGGCGCTTGAGGAATGCATCGAGGCGGAGCTGCAACTCGGACTGCACCGCGAGGTGCTCGGCGAAGTCAGGGCGCTGGTGGAGGAGTACCCGCTGCGCGAGCGCCCGGCGGGGCAGCTGATGCTGGCGCTGTGCCGCTCCGGGCGGCAGGCCGAGGCCCTGGCCGTCTACCAGCAGGTGCGGCGCACCTTCGTGCGGGAGCTCGGGCTGGAGCCAAGCGCCGAGTTGCACCGGCTGGAGCTGGCCATCCTGAACGGCTCGGATGGTAACGATCTGCACGGCGCGGGCGGCTCGGGCGGCGAGACTCCGGCCACCGCCGTCGTCGCCTCCCTGCCGGCGCCCCGGATGCTGCCGGCTCGAACGCCGGACTTCACCGACCACGGCGGCGCGCTCGCGACGTTGTGTCGGCGGCTGTCCGATGGACAGGACGGCGACCGGATCCAGGTGGCGGTGATCACCGGCTGCGGTGGAGTCGGCAAGTCGGCGCTCGCCGTGGCAGCCGCGCATGCCCTCGCCCCGGAGTTTCCGGATGGCCAGCTCTACGCCCGCCTGACGCCCGGCGGCGACGGCCCGGCGAGCGCCGCGGACCTGCTGGAGCGGTTCCTGCACGCGCTTGGCCACAGCGGCGAGGCCGTCCCGGACAACATCGAAGGCCGCGCCGCGCTCTATCGGAGCGTCATCGCCGATCGGCGCCTGCTCGTGGTGGTCGAGGACGTGACCGACGAGGCGCAATTGCGGGCGCTGATACCCGGGACGCCTACCTGTCGGCTGATCGCCACCAGCCGGGCTCGCCTGGCCGCGTTGCCCGGCGCGACCGTGGTCGAGATACCGGTGCCCAACGCGCATGAGGCCTTGCGGCTGTTCGCGGCGATGGTCGGGTCCGAGCGGGTCGCCGCCGAGCCGAGTGAAGCCCTCGACCTGGTCGAGCGGTGCGACCGGCTGCCGCTTGCGCTGCGCGCCGCGGCGACCCGGCTGGCCGCCCGTCCGCACTGGGACCTCGCGCAGCTGACGGCTCGGCTCGCCGACGAGTATCGGCGGCTGGACGAGCTGACGCAGCAGGGGCTCGACGTGCGCGGCGCGTTCCGCGACTCGTACGAGGCGCTTCCCCGGCCGGCCAAGTTGCTGTTCGGCCGGATGGGCGCGTTACCGGCGGTGAGCCTGGAGTCCTGGGTCGCCGCCCCGCTGCTCGACATGGAACCGCGAGCCGCGGCGGAGGTACTGGAGAACCTGGTCGACGCGCGGCTGGTCGAGGTGGCCGAGGCCGAGGGGACAGAGGTCGAGGCGACGGCGGCGGCGACCGGCCACGGACCGCGATACCGGTTGCGCGACCTGGCCCGGCTCTACGCGCGCGAACGGCAGTTCACTGAGGAACCCGAGGACGACCGCGAGGCGGCGTTCCGACGACTGCTCGGCGCATGGCTGTTCCTGCTGGACGAAGCCGGTGCACGGCTGCGCGGCTCCCCCGGCGGCGGGCCGGCTGGCGGCGTACTCGGCGGCGGCATGTTCTTTGACGGCGCGCTCGGCGGCGGCAATGGCGACGCGGCCCGCCGGCGATTGGCGGCCTCGGCGTCCGACGCCCTGCTGGCCGACCCGGCCGCCTGGTACGAGCGCGAGCGCGGAGCGCTACTCGCGGCCGTGCGGCAGGCCGCGCGGTGCGGCGAATCCGAGTTCTGCTGGAATCTCGCGGTCGCCATCGCCGCGCCGGCCGCGGCACGGCGCCGGTACGACGA